>JAQUAB010000005.1 GCA_028687475.1 Candidatus Gracilibacteria bacterium
CTATCTCTTTATCAAGAGAATCCTTGAAAGGAATTATGCTTATCTTCTGTTGAGTGAGATGTGGATCAGATATTGATCTTTAACAACTGTGATTCAAAGCAAAGCGCACAATGAGTCGAATGACTTAAAGTGTGTTAGCAAAGAATGTTATCATCTAAAAATCTTTTTTTAAAAAAAATTCTAACCACCGTTTTCAAGCAATTGAAAACAGTGTGTACAAACGGTGAACAATATTCATACCAAAATGAACGAGAACAAAAAGCATCATAAAACGGTTTATTCACATTTATGTGATAAATCTCCACGTATAAATATACGTACGGCACAAAGTGGATGCCTTGACTCATACATCCGAAGAAGGACGTACAAAGCTGCGATAAGCTTGGAGGAGCTGCTACGACGCGTTATTACTCCAAGATTTCCGAATGGGGGAACCCTACGTAGTTATCTACGTAATCCAAAAATGGAAGGACACCAGCCGAATTGAAATATCTTAGTAAGCTGGGAAAAGAAATCAATCGAGATTCCCTGAGTAGTGACGAGCGAAACGGGAACAGTCTAAACTTATAATGTGTCAAGCTGACAGGCGTTGCATTATAGGAGTTACACGATGTATCCACAGATTCTGTCAAGATCTGACACTCCACTACTCTCTACAGGAAAATGTTCTGGAAATGCCATTCATAGAAGGTAATAATCCTGTATCCGAAATAGAAGGTAGGCGGTTGCGATATATTCGTAAGTAGCATCGGACACGTGAAATCCGGTGTGAATTCGGGACGACCACGTTCCAAGACTAAAGAGTGTATGAGATCGATAGTGAACAAGTACTGTGAAGGAAAGGTTAAAAGAACCCCGGGAGGGGAGTGAAATAGAACCTGAAACTTTGTGCCTTCAAAGAGTCGGAGCACCTTCGGGTGTGACGGCGTGCCTTTTGGAGAAGGAACCAACGAGTTAGTTATATGTGGCAAGGTTAAGGAAGTTATATCCGAAGCCGAAGGGAAACCAAGTCTGAATAGGGCGACATAGTCACATATACTAAACCCGAAACCCGTGTGAGCTACTCATGCGCAGGGTGAAGGTGGGGTACAACCTACTGGAGGCCCGAACCAATTAGAGCTGCAAGTCTACTGGATGACGTGTGAGTAGGAGTGAAAAGCTAATCGAACCGGGAGATAGCTGGTTCTCCGCGAAATATATTTAGGTATAGCCCCATATTGTAATACAGAGGGGTAGGGCTCTGATAAGGCTAGCGGGCCTATCCCGGCTTAGCAAACCTTGATAAACTTCGAATACTCTGTATGTAATTTATGGGAGTCGGACAGTGACGGATAAGCGCCATTGTCAAAAGGGAAACAGCCCAGATTCCTGTCTAAGGTCCCCAAGTTATGGCTCAGGGGAAAAGGATGTGAGATTACTGAGACAACCAGGATGTTGGCTTAGAAGCAGCCACTCATTCAAAGAGTGCGTAATAGCTCACTGGTCGAGTGATCTCGCGCCGAAAATTCAGCGGGGCTAAAGCCATACACCGAAGACGGAAGTTCACATTTATTGTGAGCGGTAGCGGAGCGTTCCTTACGCCTGTGAAGCGAAACCGTGAGGTTTCGTGGAGGTATAGGAAGTGCAAATGTTGGTATGAGTAACGTAATGAAGGTGAAAACCCTTCACACCGAATGCCCAAGGTTTCCTGTCCTACGTCAGTCGTGGCAGGGTGAGTCGGTCCTAAGGGGCAGCCGAAAGGCGCTACCCGATGGATATCAGGTTAATATTCCTGAACTATTTATGAAAGGTTATCACCTATGTGGGGACGCATCATAAGTATCGGACGCGGTCATGGATATCCGCGAAGAGTTGATCTTCTGGTTACGGAGGCAAATCCCCGTAACAATACAGGAGAGATTCGATTCATGCATGGAGTGCTACTTCGGTAGTATGAAGTGTATGTCCTACGATACAAGGGTGCCGAGAAAAGCCACTCTGGGACGATCATAAATAACCGTACCGAAATCGAACACTCGTGGGCGGGTGTGAGTACACTAAGGTGGACGGGATAACTAAGCTTAAGGAACTCTGCAAAAAAGCGGTCGTAACTTCGGGATAAGACCTGCCTCACTCGTATTTTACGAGAAGGCCGCAGCTAACGAATCCAGGCGACTGTTTACCAAAAACACAGCTCTCTGCAAACGCGCAAGCGGAAGTATAGGGGGTGATGCCTGTCCGGTGCCAGAAGATTACGGGGAGGGGTGCAAGCTCTGAACTTAAGTCCTGGTGAACGACGGCCGTAACTATAACGGTCCTAAGGTAGCGAAATTCCTTGTCGGGTAAGTTCCGACCCGCACGAACGGCATAACGGTCTGGACACTGTCTCAAGCTTAGGCCCGGTGAAATTGCAATATCGGTAAAAATGCCGATTACTCGCAGCAAGACGGAAAGACCCTATGAAGCTTTACTCTAGCTTGGCACTGAGTCGTACGTATAGTTGTGCAGGATAGGTGGGAGACTGTGATGGTGGGACGCTAGTCCTATCGGAGTCGTTGTTGAGATACCACCCTTCTGTACGTATGCCTCTAACCCACTCAATGTGGGGACCGTGCTTGGTGGGGAGTTTAACTGGGGCGGTTGCCTCCTAAAACGTAACGGAGGCGCACAAAGGTAGGCTAGGTCCGGATGGAAATCGGACTGGTCGTGTATTCGCACAAGCCTGCTTGACTGAGAGACCTACAAGTCGATCAGAGACGAAAGTCGGTGAAAGTGATCCGGCACCAACATGTGGGAGTGGTGTCGCTCAACGGATAAAAGTTACTCTAGGGATAACAGGCTGATTGCGTCCAAGAGTTCACATCGACGACGCAGTTTGGCACCTCGATGTCGGCTCGTCGCATCCTGGGGGTGGAGAAGCTCCCAAGGGTATGGCTGTTCGCCATTTAAAGCGGTACGCGAGCTGGGTTCAAAACGTCGTGAGACAGTTTGGCCCCTATCTGCTGTGAGCGTTTAGATACTTGATGAGATCTGTTCCTAGTACGAGAGGACCGGAATGGACGAATCCCTGGTGGATCGGCTGTCATACAATGGCACCGCCGAGTAGCTAAATTCGGAATGGATAACCACTGAAAGCATCTAAGTGGGAAGCCAACTCAAAGATAAGGTATCTCAGGTCTGTAAGGATCATAAGTGCCCTCGGAGACTACGAGGTTGATAGGATGTAGGTCGAAGCACAGAAATGTGTGTAGCCGAGCATTACTAATAGCACGAACGGTATTTATATATGCTTTTTATTCTTACTCGAGCTTTATGCTTGTTGGTATGAATGGAAGTTTGAAGCAATATTTGTTGGAAATAGTAAAAAATGTCTCAATTTAAAATTATATGTCATATATTATGAGTGGTGAAATTACTTGATTTTCAATAATTTCTCCTCAGAGTCTTGGTGTGTATGGCGTGGAGGGTACACCTGTTCCCATTCCGAACACAGAAGTTAAGCTCCACCGCGTCGATGGTACTTCGTGGCTTCACGTGGGAGAGTAGATACATGCCAAGACCTTGAGGAGAAATTTTTCGAATAATTTCTAAGGATCATTAGCTCAGTTGGTTAGAGCGCTTGCTCGACATGCAAGAGGTCACTAGTTCGAGTCTAGTATGATCCACCAGACTGTTGTCTGGGCGATTAGCTCAGTTGGTTAGAGCATCTGTTTTACACGCAGAGGGTCATAGGTTCGAATCCTATATCGCCCACCATAAAAATCCAAAAATATCTTACGTGAGTAAGGTATTTTTTAATACTTTCTTTCTGGATATAGGATGAGAAGTTTATCCAGCGAGCGAAAGCGAGTCGGAAATCCTATATCGCACCATATAAATATCATAAATCTCTTCCTTACTCGGAGGGATTTTTTAGTTCTTCATATTTCTTTATTCTTTCCAATTGATATAGATTTATTCCTCCTTCATTCCTCCTGGTTATATCTGTTTCATAATCTGCTCGTGTATAATCTTGTATAGAGAAGTTATATGTAATGCATCAAATCACTTCAGTTCAATTTATAATGAGTACTCGATATCTTCATAAAGTCATTCACATCTTCGTTTCATATTCTATATTTCATAGTTCAAGAGATATTTTTTTCTGTCATTTGAGGATACTTTTACTTAACATAAACTTCTCCATTCCAAGTAGTTTACAGACTTTGAATAATGGCATAAACTCATCAAGCACATAGCTTCATAACTGATTACAAGCCTCTATTAGATATGTCCCTTCAATAATTGGTAATGGAGGATCCTCATATAGATTTTCTCATGATTTGTTCGTATTAAGCATTACTCTCCAATTATTTCACTGCCGAAAAGGTATTCATATAATAACATTTTCTGGTCGTGTTTTATGTACTCGAACTGGTTCCAGAGAAGTTCAATGAGTTCTACTATGATGGTCCAAAAAACTTCTATCATCTATACAAGGAATGTTATTGCTTACTCCCTTAAGTGTGCTAGCTACACGTTTAAATACTCATAATGTTGCTGTTAAACTGGGGATATGTTCCAGTGGTTCTTTTTCTGACATATATTTATTATAATACAAATAATTACTTGTCAAATTTTTCCCCTCGCTTTTTCTAGTTTTTCCATATAATCCTTCCATATTGTTCTCTAAGTTTCTTTCCATGCGCATCCTCAAGTACGCCCTCAAAAACATCATACGAAACCCATTTCTCTCGCTTTCGTCGATTTTCGTCATCGGGCTTCTTCTTTTCTTTGTGAATATCTTGATTTTTGTTCTGTTTGTATCAGAGAACTTCATCACGGATGTTCAGTCGAAAATCAAGTTCACCATCAACTATCAGAGTGGTTATGAGCTCGATAGTTTGAAATCTCAGGTTATGATCGATGGACTTCGTTCGACCTTTTCAGGGATTGTGGTGACTCCGATTTCGAAAGATGAAGCCTATGCTCGCAATAAGACACTCTATCCTGATCTTATCAGTATCATCGAGTGATCAGGCGAGAATCCATTTCCTGATTCCCTTTCTATATCGGGAATTCCGCTCGATCGCTATGATGAGTTCAATAACTATATCCTCGAACATCGGGATTTGTTTCACTATGATGAGGATATTCTCGGGAAGAAGCTTCTGGATTACAAAAGCCAATTCAAACGTATCACAACTATAGTGACATCGCTTCGTATTTTTGAATATGGTGTTTTTGCACTCCTTGGCCTTTTTGCCTTCACGGTGGCGACGATCATGTATAACGTAATTAGTAACTCTATTTTCTTCCATAGGGAAGAGATCGAGATTATCGAGCTTGTTGGTGGACGTTCTTCGTTCACGTATGGACAATTCCTACTTCAGGCGATTTTCTATGGAGTTGGAGCAGTGGCTATTGTTGCTGGTGTTTTTCTCGTTTTTCGTTCTTCTCTTGATTTTTCTGCACTGGAAGGTTCACTTTCTGTTTTTGAATCCACCGTTGTATACTTCTTTGATTCACTTTTATTTCTTTTGTCCAGTGAACTCTGAATTATACTTCTGTTGAGTATTTTTTCCGCAGCTATCGCCCTCAAAAAATACACACATAAAACTATGTTTCTTTAGATGAGAAAGCGGAGTGATATTTTTTCGAAAAAATATTTGCATTTTCGGAAAACGTATATATACTCCGCTCGCATTTCGATACAGGTTCTGTACACATTACCTATTCGAATGTGTGACACGGGGTACGAGATTTTCTCACCTCATCCAATAAACACCTTTTGGTGCTGTAGCTCAGTTGGTTAGAGCGCCGCCCTGTCACGGCGGAGGTCGCGAGTTCGAGCCTCGTCAGCACCGCCACTTCGTTTTGCTTTGCAAAACAATTAAAAATTAATAATTCAAAATTAAAGATGTTCCCGAATCATTTTTAATTCTTAATTTTTAACTTTGAATTTCTTTCGGGGCCTTAGCTCAGTTGGCTAGAGCGCCTGTTTTGCACGCAGGAGGTCAAGGGTTCGACTCCCTTAGGCTCCACCATTTCCAAAAATTCAAGATTCAAAATTCAAGATTCATAATTGAATATGATTCTTGTACAAAATTTTGAATTTTTAATTATTAATCTTGAATCACTATGTGACTCCGCAATAAACGTCCACACAACATGGTATACTCTGTTAAACGCAAGGGTGTATATTCTGGTGGAAAACTCGCTCATGCTATCAAGCATTACAAGCACCTCCAGAAGCGTATTGCTGTAGAAGGTGAAACTCTCTGGCTTCAGAATGCTATGAAAATCGTTCTTGCGAAATTCAAAAAGTATTCTATTAATGTTAATAAGATATAAACTATAAGAGATAAGATATGAGATTCCAAAATATCTCATATCTCATAACTCATATCTCATAACTCATATCTCATAACTCATAATTTTTCTCTTATGCCACGTCTCACTACTTATGCTCACAAGAAACTCAAGAAGGCAGTAACTCGTATCAATAAAAAGATGCGAAAAACTAAAAAATAAAATTTGCTTTTCCGCCGTTTTCTATACAATCTTTAGGCTTTTAATTTTTATTCTTTTTTTATATGTCTACATACGACAGATCAAAACCACATATGAATATTGGTACCATTGGTCACGTGGATCATGGTAAAACTACTTCTACTGCTGCGTTTACATTTGTTCTCGCTCAGAAGTTCGGTGGTGAAACTAAGAAATACGACGAAATCGACGGTGCTCCAGAAGAAAAGGCACGTGGTATTACTATTAATACTGCTCACGTTGAGTATCAGACTGCTAGTCGTCACTACGCACACGTTGACTGTCCTGGACATGCTGACTACGTGAAGAACATGATTACTGGTGCTGCTCAGATGGATGCTGCGATTCTCGTAGTAGCTGCTACTGACGGACCTATGGCTCAGACTCGTGAACATATCCTTCTTGCTCGCCAGGTTGGTGTTCCTTACATCGTTGTATGGATGAACAAGTGTGATATGGTTGATGATGCAGAAATGCTTGATCTCGTTGAAATGGAAATCCGCGAACTTCTTTCTAAGTACGAATTTCCTGGAGATGATCTTCCAGTTATCCGTGGTTCTGGTCTCGTTGCTCTCGAAAATCCTACTGATATGGACAAACCATACGGTGCGAAAGCTGTTGTTGAACTTTTTGAAGCTATCGAATCTTACGTTCCAGTTCCTGAGCGTGCACTCGACAAGCCATTCCTTATGCCAGTTGAAGATGTATTCTCAATCAAGGGTCGTGGTACTGTAGTTACTGGAAAAATCGAACAGGGTGTTATCAAGGTTGGTGACAATATCGAAATTCTCGGTATTAGAGATACTCAAACTACTACTGTTACTGGTATCGAAATGTTCCACAAGCTTCTTGATCAAGGTCAAGCTGGTGATAACGCAGGTCTTCTTCTCCGTGGTATCGAACGTACTGATGTTGAACGTGGACAAGTTCTCGCAAAGCCAGGATCTATCAAGCCTCATACCAAATTCGAAGCAGAGGTATACGTACTGACTAAGGATGAAGGTGGACGTCATACTCCATTCTTTCAGGGTTACAAGCCTCAGTTCTACTTCCGTACGACTGATGTAACTGGTTCTATCGAACTTCCTGCAGGAGTTGAGATGGTTATGCCTGGTGATAATATTCAGATGACTATCACTCTCGGTGCTCCAATCGCTATGGATCAAGGTCTTCGCTTCGCGATTCGTGAAGGTGGTCGTACTGTTGGTTCTGGAGTTGTTGCCAAAGTTATTGCTTAATCAAGAATCTTCATGTGCTCATAGGAAAGTAATTTCCTGTGAGTCATGAGCATTTTACTTCCTCATTCCTTAAAATCCATGACTGCCAAAAAGACTTCGAGTGCTCTCGGAAAAATTCGTATTACTGTTAAGGCCTTCGAACACAAGCTCGTTGACGAAGCTGTATCAAAGATTGTTACAACTGCAAAAGATAGCGGTGCAATCGTTGTTGGACCAGTTCCACTCCCAACAAAAATCGAAAAAATTACCCTCAACCGTTCTACATTCGTCAATAAGAATGCTCGTGAACAGTTCGAGATTCGTCGTCACAAACGTCTTATCGATGTCATGGATCCTACTCCAAAAACTCTTGAACTTCTCCAATCAGTGAATATTCCTGCCGGAGTCGGAGTAGAAATCAAGGTAATGTAGTCTTCAATAGATATAAGTTATAAGATATGAACTATAAGATGAATTACCATCAGTATAGACAATATCTCATATCTTATCTCTCATATCTTATCTCTCATAACTAAATTCTTATGTCTCGCGTCTGTCAACTTACTGGAAAAAGAACTGGAGTCGGAAACAATGTTTCTCACTCTTGCCGTCATACTAAGCGTCATTTCTATCCGAATCTCTTTTGGAGAAATATCAAAGATCCTGCAACAGGACTTACTCTTCGATTGAGACTTTCAGCGAAAGCTATCAAGACTCTGAAGAAGAAAGGAATTCTTTAATCCTTATGGAATACTCGGTATTCTTTCTCACCAAATTCTCAACAATTTAAAATTCTAAATTTAAAATTATGCTCAAGATTCGTCTTTCCCGCGTAGGTCGTAAACATGTCGCAAAATTTCGCGTTGTTCTCACAGAACACAAGCAGAGTGCGAAGCATGGATTTATCAAGGTTCTTGGTTCTTACGATCCACATACAAAGGCTCTTGAGATGGATTTTGATACTGCCAATTCTTATATCAAGAATGGTGCACAATACTCTGAGACCCTTGCGAAGATTGTCGCTTCTCAGTCAAAATAATTCTATACATTACCGCTTCGGCGGTTTTTTATTCTTTATATATTTCTTATTATGGAAGCTCAAGCATTTCTTCGTTTGATTGTCGAATCTCTGGTCGAGAAGAAAGAAGCTATCGAGATCACTGAGCAACATGACGAACTCGGAACACTCGTCACACTCAAGGTTGACCAAGCGGATATGGGTTCTATCATTGGTCGCGGAGGGAAAACTATAGATTCTATCCGCACGGTTCTTCGCGTTTTTGGCTCCAAGAAAGGAGAACGAGTGAATCTTCGTATCCTTGAGGACAAGCCAATCGAATAGTTGGCTTTTTTCTTATTTTCTTTCAAAAATACTTTACTTTTTCAGAGTTTTTTATACTATCCCTTTAGTATCCATACGTTCCTATGTTCAATCAACTATTCACATTCGAAGAAATTCTAAAGTATGCAGTAGCAGCCGTTGTAGTTGGTTCTGTTATTCTTGCTGTATTATATAGTATTTGGTGAGGAGTTCTCTTGATTACATCAGGAGGAAAAGAAGAAAAAGTGAAACCAGCCGTGAATCATATTCGTCATGCTGCCATTGGTGTCGTTATTCTTATGTTGGTTCTGTTCGTAGCTCCGCAGATTGCTCGTATTATCGGGTTAGAGTATCCGGATGTTATTCGTCCGAGTAATATTTTTGCAACGATTCAAGAAGTTTCGTCGAATATATTTGGCGGAGGCATTTCGAGTTCGAATAGTTTTGCTGATGATTCATCGAACACGTCAATTGGAAGTGATTTTACCGATTTATAATCTTTTTTTATGGCAGTTTTTTCTTTTGGTATCGAATCTGTGAATGCAGCAAATGGAACACTCGCTGATGTTGGGAGTAACTATTCTGCTGGTGAAATGATCACAACTGGTGTAGCAATCGTTGTTTTTGTAGCTGTTCTCTGTGCGGTTCTCTTTATCGTCTGGTGATGAGTGATGTTGATTCTTTCTGGTGGAAAGGATGAAAAAGTAAAGCCAGCTATTAACAGTATTCGCTATTCTGTCATTGGACTGATTGTTATCGTCATTTCTCTTTTCGTTGCACCAAAAATCGTAGAATTCATGGGACTGAGTGGTATCCAAGATTATCTTGCACCAAATCGAGTTTTTGCCAGTATGAAAAATATTGCCAATACGGTTTTCGGTGGTTCAAGTAATTCAGATTTTAGCGTTTCTTCTGATGCTTCCGTCGGTGCTGATTTTACTGATTTGTAAGCCAAATTTATTCACGAAAATTGATTGCTTTCTCCCCACTTTTTTATATACTGGTGGGGATTTCTTTTAGTTAAAAATTCAAAATTAATAATTCAAAATTATGGCAAAAAATTCAGGAAATAGAGTCCCAGAATGACCAGAAGTTGGAGTGGTAACATGACCATGATGTCCTCCTCGTATTGCTAATAGGAATGCGCATCACGTTTTTGCTACAAATGTACAGAACCTACTTCCGCCCCTAATTCCTAGAAACCAATGAGATGTTCCAGGTCTTCAGGGGTACTTCGGGGTAAAAGTTGGGATGGTGATCAAAAAATAACTTATCTAATCTTAAATACTAATCCTAAAAACTCTTTTCTATGTCAGAAACTCCAGAAAATATTGAGCTTGATTCTTCTTCGGATGAAGGAGAAAAAGTAGTAGCTCCCGCTGTTCTTCAGGGTATGAATTATGATGGAGATTCGAATCGTAATATCGTCGAAGAAATGGAGACGTGCTATCTCGACTATGCGATGAGTGTTATTGTTTCTCGTGCGCTTCCTGATATTCGTGATGGACTCAAGCCAGTGCATCGTCGCGTTCTCTATGCGATGTATGAAGGTGGTGTTCGTGCGACAGGAAAATACCGAAAATCCGCTCGTGTCGTCTGAGATGTTCTCGGTAAATATCATCCACATGGTGATTCTTCTGTGTATGAGGCTATGGTTCGTATGGCTCAGGATTTTTCTCTGCGCTATCCACTCGTAGACGGCCAAGGAAACTTCGGTTCTATGGATGGTGACGGTGCTGCTGCGATGCGTTATACGGAAGTGAAGATGGATAAGCTTGGTGAACTGATGCTTATGGATATCGAGAAAAATACGGTTGATTGGAAAGCGAACTATGATGCAAGTACTGAAGAACCTATGGTGCTTCCTGCGCGTATCCCAAATCTCCTTCTGAATGGAGTTATGGGTATTGCGGTGGGCATGGCAACCAATATTCCTCCACATAATCTCGGGGAGATTATCGATGCTCTGACATATATTCTTGGACATGAGAATCCTGAGAATATCACGATCGAAGATTTGATGAATTTCATTCATGGTCCTGATTTTCCTACTGGTGGAATTATCTACAACAAGAAAGATATTCTCGAAGCATATGCTCGTGGACGTGGTTCTATCGTCCTTCGTGGTCGTGTGAATATCGAGGAAGGGAAGAATGGTCGTGAATCTATCGTAATCACGGAAGTTCCATATCAGCTCAACAAGAAAGAATTCGTCGAAAAGATTGCCGATCTCGTTATGGAGAAGATTATTGTCGGTGTTGCGGATATTCGCGATGAGTCGAACAAGGAGGGAATTCGTGTGGTGATAGAACTCAAGCGCGATGCTTTCCCGAAGAAAATACTGAATCAACTCTACAAGCTCACATCACTTCAGACGAGCTTCTCATTCAATATGATTGCACTCACGAATCGAGGACTTCAGCCACGTCTCTTTAACTTGAAAGAAATGCTCGTGGAATTCATCGCGCATCGTGATGAAGTGGTTGTTCGTCGTACTCGTTATGATCTTGCGGTTGCTGAAGCTCGTGCTCATATTCTCGAAGGTCTCAAGATTGCTCTCGATAATATCGATGCAGTGATTCGCACTATTCGTGGATCCAAAACGAAGGAAGAAGCACATAGTGCTCTCATGGAGAATTTTGGACTCTCAGAGAAACAGGCAACGGCTATCATGGAGATGCAACTTCAGCGTCTCGCTGGTCTGGAACGAAAGAAAATCGAAGATGAACTCGCAGAGAAGATTATTCTCATCGCTGATCTGAAGGATATTCTCGCGAATCCTGTTCGTGTGAAGAAAATTATTGGAGATGAACTTCTCGAACTCAAGGAGAAATATGGAGATGCTCGTCGCACTGAAGTTCATGCTGGTGCTGTTGGGGAATTCAATCCGACTGACACAATTCCGAATGAAGAAGTGGTGGTTGCTTTTTCGAAAAATGGATACATCAAGCGTGTGAAATCATCGAGCTTCCGTGCTCAACGTCGTGGTGGGAAGGGAATTACAACCGCTGTGAAAGATGAAGATGAGATCGCAAGTATCCTCTCGACCAAGAATCATAATACACTTCTGTTCTTTACAAACACTGGTCGAGTCTTCCGTCTTCCTGCCTATGAGATTCCTGAGATGCAGCGTACTGCAAAGGGGCAACCAATTGTACAATTCCTTTCCCTCGCGAAGGATGAAAGTATTTCTGCAATTCTTGATTTCACGAACACTGTGGGGAAACATCTTTTCCTTATCAGTGCGAAATGAGTCGTAAAACGTATCGATATGAGCGAAATTGCAAATATTCGTGCGAGTGGACTTATCGTTATGAAGCCACATGATGATGATATGCTTCGTTGGGTCCGTGTCACAGATGGAACTGATAATATCCTCATGGTATCTCGTGGTGGAAAAGCTATCCAGTTTGCTGAGACTGATGTTCGTGTCATGGGTCGTGCAGCAGCAGGAGTTCGTGGTATGAAGATTGCGAACACCGATTCACTCATCGAAGGATGTGTTGCCGGAAAGGATGCAAAATATGTCTTCACAGTTTCTGAGAATGGTATGGGAAAAATTTCTTCCCTCGAAGATTATCGTGAACAAGGACGAGGAGGAAGTGGTGTGAAAGTTGGTGCAACAACAGAAAAGACAGGACAAATTATCGGAGCATTCACACTCAATGAATCTCAAAAATCAGAAGGAAGTGTAATACTCATATCGAAAGATGGACAGACGGTTCGAGTTCCTCTTGCGGATGTTCGCATTACTGGTCGTACGACTCAGGGAGTGATTCTGGCGAAACTCAAGAACTCTCATGATGCCTTCACGAGTGCTACGGTGGTCGACAAATCTGAGGGAAATGAAGATGAGGATTCCGTGGAAGTCCAAGTTGCTGAATAAATTTTCATGAATCCGAGTACATCGCTCGGATTCCTCTTTTTTTCTTATGTTTGTAAAAATCTGACGATACTTCTTTGCTTTCATTGCACTTTCGGGACTTGCCTTTTTTTCTGCTATTCCATCACTGGATGCTTCGAGTGAGAAATCACTCATGGGGCAAGTCGTAAAGCTTCAAACATATACCTATAATGAACAGTCTCAGAGCTATGTATTGGCGTATTATGGAAGCGCTGTTGTTATAGCGAAGAATCGCATCATCACAAATGCTCATGTGATTCTGGATTCAGACGGGGAAAAACCGACATGACTCTATGAGATATGTACTTCTGATGATTATCAGTCGGCTCCTAAGTGTAATAGAACGGCACGATTGCTTGCCTATGATCCTGTCGCGGATCTTGCTTTGCTTGAACCGAGCGTGGATTTCTCATCTGTGCCTGTCCATCTCGAATCAAATATACAAAAACCCATTTCTATCTGACAAACGGTTGTTATCTACGGATATCCGACTATCGGAGGTGAGACTATTACTCGAACAGAAGGAAAAATAGCAGGCTATCAGAATCCTGTATATAAGATTGATGCAAGTATTGATCATGGAAACTCTTGAGGTGGAGCATTTGACGATGAAGGGAATCTCATAGGTATTCCTTATGCAGTCAGTTCAGATAATGGTGTTATCGGCTACATGATTTCTCGCAAAGTTATCGATGAGTTTCTCACAGAAAAAACTCTTGGATACACGATAGTGCAAAAACAATCGAATTTGAATTTTGAGAGATTCCTTTCCCAAAACCATATACAAATGCAAAGGGCACAATATATCCGATGATGAGGACTCGAAATATTTAATCCCAAGAATTCTGGATTTCATCTTGCGAATACTGTTTCTGATTCAGGAAGTGGTTTATTTTCGTGGTTGTTCAATGATAATTATGGAAGAGTCTCTCTCTATATTGCTTGTACGAAAGATGCAGGAAAGCACTATGGATATGAAATAGATGCTATGACGCTCGATTCAACTCAATTGGATTCTCCTGATTATATTCTCACAGGTGCTACGGTATGAAAAAATAATGAATTCTATCATGTTCATGTGGCTCCAAAAGTACCTAGAAATGATGGTTCCCAAGAATTCACAGATACTTGGTATTACAAGAATTATGATGCGTGTTATGCACAAATATACTCTACTCATACTTCTCAGGATAATGTTCTGGTTCAGAAAGCAGAGAAAATTATACAATCTGCGAAATTCCGAAATGCATATAGCCTTCCAGTAGATCAGAGCAATCCATACTTTAGTGTTTCTGATATTCTGGATTCTGTTCGGTCAACATTCTATATAGATACGGATGGAACCAAGAAAGTAAGTCTCGAATTCTTATTGAATCCGACGCGAAGTATCGAGGCACAGATTCGTTCAGAAAAATACGATTCCCGAAATGATTATTTCACGAAACCTTTTTATACAGTCGATGCATATACAGGTAGTTTGACGTTTGATTCACTATTGCAACAATTCGCAACTAATATAGATAATACAAAAGTACAGACATTGCTTTCGAAAAACAAAAAGAAAATGATTTTTTCGTACAAGATGTCTACTGTTCCGGAAACAAAAAATACAGTGATAAATGTTTTTTATCCATATAAAATAGGTTCATCGTATTATGTGTGGAGTTGGTCAAAAACATTTCGTGACGGATCTCTCGATCATGTACAGATGATTGCTCAATTTTTCTCACAAATGAATCTTCCTGGAGAAGAAGCATTCCCATAACCTCATTTTATGAAAATACTACGAATATTTACTTTTCTCATAGCATTTGCACTTTCTTCCGCAGCTTTTGGTACGACACTTTCGAAGGATACCACATATTATTCTGATGCTTTTGAAGGAGGTTCTACTTCGAATGGAGAAATATTTACTCAATCTGGATTCACAGCAGCTACATGTGATATTCCACTCGGAAAAAGTATTTATGTTTTCTCGACGGGCACTGGTACGGTAGTTCGTGTGAATGATCGTCCGAATTGTACGCGTTACCCGAATATTCTCGATCTTACGAAGAAAGTATTTTCTCTCTTTGCACCCGTGTCTGCGGGACGAGTATCAGGAATTCAGGTAGATACACTTGATTCACTGAATTCATTTCTCTTTCGTTCTCTAGGTATTCAGTTGGATGCAGATACTCCGACTGTGTATTTTGCAGGGGATGGTGTTGAATTTTCTGGTAAGGTTCTGAACGGGAAATCGAATGTTATTGTTTTTCTCCAAAATGAAGATACAAAAGAAGAATTGACGAAACTTTTTTCTGTAGAATCAGGGAAAATATTCCGAGCGCGGCTCACACTCCCAAAAACTCCTGGAAAATATAGTCTCGTTATCGCGAGTGGAAATAGCTTCGAGACACGAAATATTGGATATATTACCCTCATTTCTCGTGATACATTCTACACGTCTGATGTTCTCCCTGAAACAAATGTTCGTCTTTTTCCTCGTGTGGAACAGATTGACGGTATTCCGAGCATCGCTCTTGCGAGCGGACTCTGGGGAAATCTCGAGATGAATCAAGATACAAAAACATACCAAACTTCTGGTACACGTTTTTTGTTTGATTCACTTCCGCAGTACCGTACTGGCAAGGCAACGGTCAAAATAGAAGGATATACAACAAGTTCTGGAGGATCTCTAGATCGAACTGCTTCTATTGCTTCACTCTTTTCTGGCACAGTTCTCCTGGATCGTACACATGAGAAGGAATGACAAAATCTCGCAAGTCTTCGCCAATATAGGCAATTTACGAATCTTCGTTTTCGAGTTCCTGCAACACCAAAAATTCGTAGTACGTATTATTTGACTCTTCCTGATGGAGATGTCCGTGAACTTGAATTTCCTGTTTCCTCGGTTGGAGAGGATGGATATCTTCTTTCTGGAAAAACTATTTCTGTGACACTTCCGACTCTGGATGAGTGAACATATCTTATCGAAACGGTGAAAGAGGATGGAATTGCCTACTTCAATCTGCCGATTACTCGATGATCTGTCTGGAATATTCTCGAACCATATACTCCAGAACGCGCTTCTATGGCACCGAAAGATACACAATCTGTAACGAATTTCATCGTGAATCAGATCAATAAGATCCGTGCAGCACTCGGAAGAAATCTGCTCGTGGTGGATGATGAATATATGCAACTGGCTCAAGCGAAGGCCCAAGATATGGTAACGCGGAATTATTATGGACATCAAGACCCAGATGGGAACTATGTGAATGCTCTTGTGGCGAAACTCGGGCTCAATATTGTCGGAGAATTTCGTGAGAATATTGCCTATGGTGAAGGGAAAATCTGGGATGTTGTTCTTCAGGATGGACTCGAGGAATCAGGCAGTCACCGTTTCGCCATGCTCGTTCCGACATATACGAAAATAGGAATTGGATATGTTCGCAATGGAGATAAGACCTATTTGGTTGAGATTATTGGAGAATAATTTTTGTCACCTTTTCTTATGAGTATCGTCATCTTGTATGGTGGTACTTTTTTCTTGCACTCGTGAGAAAAACAGTATACTTTAAGTATCTTTAAATATTTCTTATGAAACACACATATTTGCTTCTCCCAGTATTGTTGTTTTCTCTTGTTGCCTCGACTCATGCTGCACCAGAACCAAAGTTCGTCGTGCAGAAATTCGAATCTTGTTCTGCACTCGAGGATAGTCTCATAAAAGTAATGGAACGCTATCAAGATCGCTATTGGTATCCGATGTACGCTCGAGGAGGAATTATGTTTGATATAGCTAAATCTATCATTGCTCCGACTGCGAACGTTGTACAGCAGGAAACTGCGAGTGATGCGTGAGCTTCGACTGACCCATTCTCGACCACCAATATCCAAGTCGCGGGAGTCGATGAAGCGGATGTAGTGAAGACTGATGGGCAATATATTTATACCTATTCTCAGACTCGCGCTGATGTCTCTATCGTCCGTGCAAGTGACCTCACTCTCATGAAGACGATTTCTTTGCCTTCATCTTTTGCTTCGGTTGAGATGTATCTCTCGAATAACAAGCTCATACTCGTAGGACAAAAGTATACAGAGAATAGTCCATATTATTATGTGTATCGTTTTTTTGCTCCAGAAACCAAGACAATTGTTGCTGTCTATGATGTGTCATCTCCAGATGCTCCGAAGCTCGAACGATATAATCAGATAGATGGTAATTATACTGATTCTCGTCTCATTGGTTCGACTCTTTATTTTCTCTCGACGACGAATCTCCGCATACCTCCTATCTATATGACCAGTTCTGCATGAAGTTCTGTATTCGACGCAGTGAAATGAGAAATAGAGAAAAATTTTGCCCTCAATAATGTTGTTCCACAAATCAGAGAAGCTCGTGCAAATGGTCCGGTTGGACGTTTTATTCAGAGTATTCGGGCATCAGCCGCTTCGTGTAGTGATGTGACGTTTGTTCTTCCGGATGATGAGACACTTCAGAATATTGATTTCACTCCTGCATTCGTTTCCCTCTCTTCGCTCGATATCATGAGTCCTGCTACGAAGATGAAGAGTGAGATATTGTTCGGTGATGTGAGTCAGATTCATATGAGTCGCACGTCACTCTATATCACTTCCACTATTTCTCAGACGAATTCCTCTGATGCGAAATGTAGCAATAACGCGAAATGTATAGCGCCAGCATATCAATATGAGAGTTCGACACTTATTCATCGCTATGCTCTCGAGAATGGTGGAGTGAAATATGTGTATACTACGAAAGTTCCAGGAAATCCAATGAATCAGTACTCTATGGATGAAGACGCGGCTGGGAATTTCCGTCTCGTGACTCAACTGTACTCTTGGTCGAGTGGAGAAAATAAAAATAGTACTACACTTTCTGTGATAGATCCAACAGGAAAAGTAATTGGTTCACTTTCTGGAATTGCTCCAGGAGAGAACTTCCAGTCTGCTCGATTCATAGGGAATCGTCTCTATCTTGTGACTTTCCAACAGATTGATCCACTCTTTGTCATTGACCTCTCGACTCCAACCGCTCCGAAGATTCTCGGTGAGCTCAAGATGCCCGGATATTCGACCTATCTTCATCCATATGATCAGGATCGCCTCATCGGTCTTGGATATGATACTTTCACGAACAAAAACGGGGGAGTTCAAAATGGTGGGCTCAAGATCGATCTCTACAATGTCGCTGATGTGAAGAATCCGAAAAAAGAGGGTTCACTGGTTCTCGGGGATAATGGATCAAGTTCAGAAGTGCTTACGAATCCTCGAGCATTCGTTTACTACAAAGAAAAAAATCTTCTTCTGCTTCCAGCCCAGATTTCTACTAGCGCACATGATCCTGTCGACACATACCGTATGAAGTCGATATACCAAGGACTTATCGGAGTCTCTATTGTACCAAATAGTATTGTCGAGAAATTTCGCGTGAGTCATATACAAGTTCCTACAGACCTCGAAAGACAATGGAGAGATGATTGTTCGAAGTATTCTGGAAATGGATCTCAGACCTGTCGCAAGCTTCTCGACGGCACTGACTATTGTACAAGTACGTATTCCTATGTTCCTCAGTATTGTTTCGCAGATTCGACGGTTGAGAGTTATCTGGCTGCGAATATCTGGAACTACAGTGATGATTTCGTCACTCGAGCTCTCTATATTGGTGAGCACTTCTATTCACTCGCGAATAGTGGTATCAAGTCTTGGAATTTCGCCAATCCAACAAAACCGACAGCAACAATCACGTTCACTGGAAGTTCGAAGCAAGATTATCGAATTATGCCAGCGATGATGCGATAGATTCAGGAATCCTCACGAGCGTTCGTGGGGATTTTTCTTGACTTCAATGAGTCTTTCTATATTATGCATTCACGAAAAGCGATTGAGCGGCCAACACCCGCGAGCTCATGGAAGAACGAATTTGTCATTCCTGCGAATGCAGGAATCCAGAGACTCTAGATTCCGTAATAAATACGGAATGACAGATACAATTAGAACCATGCGGAGTCGAGAAGCTCCGTCATCAAAATAAAATCAAGTACAGCCTCGGTGGCACCTCTTAGATAAATTAAAAATTCAAAATTAAAAATTCAAAATATCTTGAATCATTAATCTTGAATCTTGCATTTTGAAAAGCCGAAGCACATAGAATCTTTATTTCTGTGTGTTTTTTATTTTATGGAATCAGCCTCTCCAAAATACACATCCTATACTCCTGAATGAGAGTGTATTTTTTGTAAAATTGCATCTGATATTACTCTTCAGTCAAGGGTTGTTTGGGAAGATAATGACTATATAGCATTTCTCTCAATATTTCCAAATACAGAATGATTCACGGTTGTTATCCCAAAGAAGCATTATCCAAGTGATGTCCTTGCTCTTCCTGATAATCTACTGCAAGAGTTTATTCTTGCGGCAAAGAAAGTAGCAAAAATTCTTGAAAGCTATTTTCCAGATGTTGGTAGAGTGGGGCTTATTATGGAGTGAACAGGAATCAATCATGCACATATCAAATTGGTTCCCATGCATGGAACAGAAAACTTGAAGACTTGAGAATGGAGACAATTTCTGAGTAATGAATCGCAATTCTTCGAAAAATATGATGGTCATATTAGTTCCCATGATTGACCACGTGCTAATGATAGTATACTAGATGCTCTTGCAATGGGAATCCGGAATTTCAATAAATAACTATTACTAACCCACTATTACTTATGCACCGCACACATACCGCTGGCGAGCTGAACGCAACACATATCGGACAGACTGTCACTCTCGCAGGTTGGGTAGCCAATCGTCGCGACCACGGAGGACTCATCTTCATCGATCTCCGCGACCGCTACGGTATCACCCAGACCGTCTATGATCCTACTGAGAATTCTGAGGCACATGCTGTTGCAGACACTTTCCGTTCAGAATACGTTGTGAAGCTCACAGGAACCGTACGAGCACGTCCAGAAGGTCAGACGAATGATAAGCTCTCTACGGGTGATATCGAAGTTATCATCACTCATGCTGAGGTGATATCGAAGTCAGAAGTTCCACCGTTCGAAGTCACAGAATATACTGAAGCCAATGAAGATATTCGCCTCAAGTACCGCTATCTCGACCTTCGCCGCAAGAGCACTTTCGACAAGATTGCCTTCCGCGCGGAGATGAACAAGTTCACTCGCGATTGGTTCACAGAAAATGGATTCCTCGAAGTCCAGACTCCGATCTTCACTGTATCATCTCCAGAAGGGGCTCGTGACTATCTCATCCCATCACGTCTCCACCAGGGAAAATTCTATGCACTTCCTCAGGCTCCACAGCAATACAAGCAACTTCTCATGGTCGGTGGTGTGGATAAATACTTCCAGATTGCTCCATGTTTCCGTGATGAAGACCCTCGTGCAGATCGTCACTCATGTGAGTTCTACCAGATAGATTGTGAGATGAGCTTCGTCGAACAAGAAGATATATTCGCGGTTGCTGAGCCTTTTGCGAAAAATCTCATCAACACTCTGACGGATAAAAAAATCATCAATCTTGGTGAAAATGAGAAATTTCGCCGTCTCACTCACAAGGAAGCAATCAATACCTACGGTTCCGACAAACCAGATATCCGATTCGATATGCACTTCGAGGATTTCACTGAGGAGTTTCGTGATTCTGGATTTTCTCTCTTCGCGAAAACCGTTGCTGAAGGTGGAGTCGTGAAAGCGATGAAACTCGAAGGGAAGACTCTCAGTCGTTCGGAGATTGACTCGCTCACTGAAGTAGCGAAATCTCTCGGAGCTGGAGGGCTTGCGTATATCATCTATGAAACTGACGGTCCAAAATCGCCGATCCTGAAGTTCTTCACCGGAAATGAGCTCGAAGCACTCGCGCAAAAACTCGCGCCAAAAGTCGGAGATATGATTTTCTTCGGTGCTGGTGACTACAAGGCAATATGCAAAGTCCTCGGTGGTGTTCGTATCGCTTGTCGCGATCGATTCGACCTCGTCGATGCTGGAGATATTGCCTTCTGTTGGGTGACAGACTTTCCGATGTATGAACAGAAAGATGACGGTTCCTATGACTTCGAACACAATCCGTTCTCGATGCCTCATGGTGGAGCGTCTGCATTCGATGGGAATCCAGATCCGCTCTCTATCTATGGTATGCAGTACGACCTCGCGTGTAACGGCTATGAGATCCTCTCTGGTTCTATCCGTAACCACAATATCGAAGCGCTCGTGAAGGCGTTCAATGTCGTCGGAAAGTGAGAAGCGGAAGTGAAGGAAAAGTTCGGTGCGATGTACAACGCGTTCCAATACGGTGTTCCTCCACATGGTGGATTCGCATTCGGATTCGATCGTCTCCTCATGATCCTCCGCGATGAGACGAATATTCGTGAGATCTATGCATTTCCGAAGTCAGGAAAAGCAGAAGATGCGATGATGAATGCTCCTGCAGAAGTCGATGAGATTCAACTTCGCGAGCTTCATATTAAGGTGAGGGAGGCGAGTAAATAATTTTTCTAAGTTTTTAGATAAAAATGATTAAGAAAGGAATCTTGTTGTATTATAAGGTTCCTTTTTGTCATTCTGAGAAACGAAGAATCTGCTTTGTTGGAAGTACTCCACCATGAGAAAGAAGAAATATTGACAAAGGCACATATTTTATATAATTAATTTTATTATTTATAATAAATATACTATGTCATCACCACAGTTTTCATCTTTCTTCCGAGAGTTTTGAGTCGATTTAGAAAATCCACTTTCAGGTTTTAATTACTCGGAACTCGTTCTGGAAAATCATGTCCAGACTTTCCCTTTCCAGGTAGCGCGTATATTGACTACTCCTCGCGGACCAACAGATGTTCAAGAGTGACTTATTGGGGTCATTGTTCCATATATTGTAGAAGATGATATACAACAGATTGTTTCAGTATTTAGTGATAAACCACTTTCTTCAGGATCTGTGGATATGAAAACAGGGAAACATGTTGAACATACTACTGATACTCTTGTAGTTAATCCAGAATGATTTGTGAACTCTGTTTTATTTGCATGTTATTATTACTTAAATAATGGACAACAAGAGGTTGCTTATAAGATGATGCAGTATATAAATCAAATAATTCCATATGTTGGCAGATCTCTGATTTGGACTATTACTCCTGAAAATCCAGCTAAACCATTTTCTGATATTGGAAATGTAACTACTCGTGAGCAACTTATCAATCCATATTTGTATCAAGAAGAGATATTTCCAAATACACGCCCTCCACATACACAACTTTCTTAGATTTCCTTTAGTATTTTCAATGAATAGTTGTAAAATTCCAATGTATTTCAGTGGGATTTTTCTTGCTTTTATATCATATTGATATACAATTGCCATATATCGTAAATTCAATATATGACTAATCAAATAAAACAGGAACCTGGATTGCTTCGTTCTCGCGAGTGACGGGTACCAAAGTCATCAAAAATAACCACGACTGTCCGTCTTGATTCAGACCTCAAAGCGCGTGCTGAAGAATTTGCACGAGCGAATCATATGGATTTTTCGACATTTCTCACTTTTTCGCTCCATACTACTATCCAGAATGGTGGCAAGATAGAGCCACGAATATCTGACGAAAAGCTGGCATACTATCAGAAGCTCGCGAATCGGGTGGATTCAGGTGCAATCAGTACAGAAAGTTTTGAGTCTATTGATGCCCTGAGGTCATCATATAAGAACTAAGTTATGGGAAAGAATCCAATCGAACAAACTTCTCAGTTTCGAGAATGAATGAATCTCCTTACCTCTTCTCAGCGGGAAGAGGTTTTCTTGACTCTTGAGATGTACATGATGATGCCATTTCATCAGAGCTTGCGGAATCATTCTCTTCGTGAGGAAGATTCACGTATACGATCTATTTCGATCAGTGATGATTTGAGGATTATCTTTCGAGAAAGGTGAGAATGAAACATTCTCCTTCTTGATGTTGGAAACCATGAACGAGTATATTGAAATTATTAAATTATGACTTGGATCACCCTCACCCTTATTGCATCTTTTTTCTTCGCTATCGAGAATCTCTTCGACAAGCGGATATCGGATAAAACAGAGAACACCATTAGTGCCCTGTTTTTTATGAATATCGTGAAAATCCCAGCACTCATATTGCTCGGTGTGTATTGGTTTCCTCTATTTGTCTTTGATGCGAATATTCTCTATTGGTCTCTCTTGGTGGGAATTATCTCGGCAGTGACAGGATTTCTCTATATGCAAGCATTCCAGTACGGTGATGCATCGAGTGTGATGCCAATCTATGAGCTCGGACCTCTTTGGGCTATTTTCTTTGGTTTTATTATTCTCGGAGAGCTTCCGCATTCTTGGCAATATCTTGCTCTTTTTTTGCTCGTGTGTGGAGGATTGATTTTTTCGGTGGAGAAATCTTTCATTCAGTCATTTTCACGAAAGAAGGTTCTGAATATCGCACTCTTCATAGTACTTCTGGCAAGTCTCGGCTACAATCTTCAGTACGTTCTGACCAAGTTCGTCATTATCCGTAGCAATCTGGAGACAGCATTTCTTCTCCAGCAGATTTTTTATATTGGATTTTCTTTGGTTTTTGCATTTCAGAAATCCAGAGGTGCTGTATGGAGAGATACACGCCGTATGTCGAGAAAATTTATCTTCGGATGAATCCTTGCTGAAGGCGTTGGTATCTGGGCATTTGTACTCTATACGATGGCATTTACTCAGGGGAATGTGTCACTCGTGAATGCGCTCGCAAGTACACAGACGTTGTTTGTGATTTTTCTATCCTGGGGAATGAGTGTGTTTGTTCCTTCGTTTTTTCATGAGAAATGGTCTCGGTCGGATGCTGTCCAGAAAATTATTGGCACGATTTTTATTGTTGCCTGAGTAGTGTGTATATATTTCTTTTCCTAGGAAGTGCATAAAATTATAAATTCTCTTGATTTTAGAATTAGCACGTATATAATTTGAGTGCTAATTTATTTTGTAACCAAGAAAAACTATGCAAGCACAATTCCAAGAATCAGATAATAGAAGTCCGCTCGAGAAATACACAATCAATCTCACTGCTCTTGCGAAAGAAGGGAAAATCGATCCTGTAATTGGTCGTGAGGATGAGATTTATCGCACAATTCAGATACTTTCCCGTCGGTCCAAGAATAATCCTGTCCTTGTCGGTGATCCCTGAGTGGGAAAAACTGCTATTGTCGAGGGCATCGCTCGCAAGATTGTCGCGAGAGAAGTTCCAGAGATGCTTTTTGATCGAGAAATCCGAACACTTGATCTCACATCGCTCATCGCGGGAGCGAGTTATCGAGGACAATTCGAGGAGCGACTGAAGTGAGTGATAGACGAGGTAGAGAAATCCGAAGGGAAAATCATTCTCTTCATCGATGAGCTCCATACAATCGTCGGTGCTGGTGGGGGAGAAGGTTCATCTGATGCAGGCAATCTCCTGAAGCCGTCACTCGCTCGTGGTCGAGTCAAGGTCATCGGTGCAACGACACTCGCTGAATATCGGAAGTATATCGAGAAAGATGGGGCGCTCGAACGCCGATTCCAGCCTGTTCCTGTTGAGGAACCGAATCGCGAAGATAGCCTTGCGATTCTCCGCGGACTGAAGGAACGATATGAGACATTTCATGGAATCACGATCAGCGATGATGCTATTGTGTCTGCAGTGGATCTCTCGATTCGCTATATTGGTGATCGCAAGCTTCCAGATAAGGCAATCGATCTGCTCGATGAAGCAACTTCGAGTGTGAAGATGCGTGCATATTCACGTCCAGTCGAACTCGATAAGGTCGAGAAAGAGATTCGATCTCTCGAGATTGAACGAGAAGCTATTCGAAATGAGAAGGAAAAAACGAGTCGACTTCAAGAGCTCGAGAAAGAGTTGACCGCCAAAAAAGAACAATTTTCTCTCCTGGATCAAGAATGGAAAATTGCGACACAAGAACGAGAAAGTATTTCTCACCTGCGTGATGAAATCGCTGAACTCGATAAGAAAGCAGATGATTATACCTATAGTGGAGAATATAATAAAGTAGCAGAGATTCGCTATGGATTATTACCTGTGAAGAAAAAAGAACTCGAAGATCTCGAACAGAATGTGAAAATCGATCAGACGGTTCGTTCGGATGATGTTGCATGAATCGTGGGAAAATGGACAGGAATTCCTGTCGGGAAATTGCTCGAATCGGAGATAAGTATATATACTCGACTAGAAGATATTCTCGGACAATCTGTCATCGGACAAAAGGATGCACTTCGGAAAGTAGCAGAAGCACTTCGTCGATCAAAGGTGTGACTCTCTGACGCTCATCGTCCTATTGGCTCATTTCTCTTCGTTGGGCCGACTGGTGTCGGAAAAACAGAAACCGCAAAAGCGCTCTGTAATACGCTCTGGAATGATCCGAATGCCTATATACGTCTCGATATGAGTGAATATATGGAATCCCACAGTGTCGCGCGACTCATCGGTGCACCTCCGGGTTATGTCGGATATGAAGAGGGTGGTCAGCTCACTGAAGCGGTACGACGTCATCCGTACTCGGTTATCCTACTCGATGAAGTAGAAAAAGCGCATCCTGATGTTTGGAATATTTTTCTCCAGATTCTCGATGAAGGTCAGATTACCGATGGGAAAGGACGAAAGGTGAATATGAAAAATACGATTATCATCATGACTTCAAATATTGGAAGTCAATTTATCACGGATATTCCTGATCTGACAGAGCGTGAGAAAAGAATCAAAGAGGAACTTCGAAAATACTTCCGTATAGAATTTCTCAATCGTATCGATGATATTGTGCTCTATGATTCTCTGAATGAAGAAAATATTCATCAGATTGTTCTTCTCTTGCTCGATCATGTAGCAAAACAACTTGTTCACAAAAATATCAAGGCTGTTTGGGATCAGAGTGTAGTGGATTATATTGCTCGCGTAGGCTATGATACAGAACTCGGTGCTCGTCCTCTCAAGCGTGCTATCACGGAATATATCGTGAATCCGCTTTCTGAGAAAATCCTTGTTGGAGAAATCGGAGAATGAGATGCAATCGTCGTGAAAATCGGAAATGAATGAATATTTGAATTTAACAAAAATCATTAGTCTGAAAGAGAAGTTTCTATCATATGAAGCTTCTCTTTTTTTGTCATCTGTTTGATAGCATATTCCTGTTTCGACGCTTCACTTCTGGAATCATATTGTTCCTGATAAACGAGCTTCACAGGACGTCGTATCTTCGTGTATTTTGCTCACTTGTCTGTATGGTTGTGTTCGAAAACACGCCGTTCGATATCGGTCGTGATTCCAGTATAGAGCGTATCGTCGGCGCAACGGAGAATGTAGGTGAAATACATGCTAATTATATGTCTTATGATTGGGTATATCTTCCGAAGCTGCCAGTACTTGTGGATACATTCCTAATTTTCTCTGAATAAGAGGATTAATTGGTCTCTCATTATATGGAGGGATTCACTTTTTCTCGAGAAAGTCTCTTAGATCAACAAATTTCCCTATTTTTCATTGATTTTCATTCGGTGCTTCCTCCAATGTATCGTAGTGTTGGACGATTTCGAGAAGTGAGTTTGGTTTCTTCATTTCTTGGTTATAGAAAGTCATCTCCGAAAGTATCTCATCTGGGAATAATGCCATGCAAACATAGATAAGATCTATATATTCTTGGTACAATTTTTTCTTGATTGCTGCCTCTCGAAGGAGAAAATCAATAAAAAACTTTCCGCCTTCTTGCTTCCTATTTTTTTCTTTCGACATCATATCTTCAGTGGCCTTTACTATGATACTTTTTCCCTGTTCTGATTGTTCTTCCCAGAAATAAAACAGAAATGTTCACAGAAACATATCTAAATGTGACTGTTTTCCTATGAGGGCAAGACTCTTTTTTATTCGTTCATTGCCATATGCCCATACGAGAAGAGTTCCATGAGAAAAAGGGGAACTATTGTCAGCTAAGCAATGAGTTATGAGTTCCTTCACACTTCATTCAACCCGCATACTTCCGAGACCCATTCTATCTTCCCGTATTTCTTTTATTTGTTCTATGGGGTCAAATCTTGGGAAAGAAGGAGCTCGAGTTACAGATGTTCCTTGTGTAGACATAGTGCTATTCTAGCATATTTTCTGAGATAAAACAAAAAATCCCCAATAGGGGAATTTCTTATTCGAGTTCGAGGTATTCGTCGATGCGTACTTGCCATACGAATTCATCGATATGCGAGACGAGGATCATTGTTCCTTCGTATTCGTCGAGTGCCTTGGCAATCACAGGAAGGTGGCGGAAGTTGATGTGGTTCGTCGGTTCGTCGAGGATGAGGAGTCCTGGTTTTTCGAGCGCGAGCTTGCAGAACATGACGAGACCTTTTTGTCCTTCGGAGAGGGCTCCGATCGGAGTTGCCATGAGTTCTCCTGTGATGAGGAATCCTGATGCGAAAGAACGAAGGTCTTTATCGAGCATTTTTCGATCTGATGCCTCGAAGAGACAATCATACACTTTCTGAGAAAAGTCGAGTGTTGAAAAATCCTGACGATAGTATCCGATTTTTACATTGTCACCAATCTTTGCTCATTTTGCAGTTCACTTCGCGATAGATTCGAGGAGCGTAGATTTCCCGATACCATTCGGTCCTGAGAGGAGGAGGTGACGATTCTTTCCGAGAGAGATGTTCACTTCTTTCTCGATAGGATTGTGATCCTTGATAATCTGCACACTGGTGAGCTGGATGATCTGACCACCGACACCTTCTTGGTTCGGGATTTTGAAGTCGCGAATCGTCTTATCTTCACGGCGGATATCACCTTTCGATGCTTCGAGTTCTTCTGCTTTCTCCACCATTTTCTTCGCTACCGCTCGGAGTTTTCCTCCCTTGTGGGCGAAGACGTTTGCCTGGTCCTTGTTGGCTTGGATTTCTTTCTCGAGACGAGCATTTTCACGATTCTGGCTCTCGATACGACGCTCAACTTGCTCCACCGCATCATGGTAGTTTCCTACGAATTGTTCTACCTTTCGAGTGAAGACATCGAGGTAGAGAATCCCGTCCGTGAACGAGTTCAAGAATTCCGCATCATGGGAAATGACAAGAACCGTCTTGTCGTAGTTCTGGAGAAATGAAGTCATGTGCCAGATGCCAGCAGTATCGAGGTTGTTCGTCGGCTCATCGAGGAGGAGAATATCCGGATCTTGGATGAGTGCTGCAGCGAGAAGAAGACGCGCTTGTTGTCCACCAGAAAAACTCGAAATAGTTCTATCAAGGAATTGTGCAAATACCTGTTCCTTGGTCAACGGAGAGCCTACTGGTACACTCGGAACGAAATCCACAGCATCGAGTACTTCGCGAATATCGCGGTCGATATTGTGTGCATCACTGCGCGAATATTTGCGGAAATATTCCTGAACAGAGAGTTCCTTGTCTTCTTTTGGCATCACTTGTTTCGCGATAGCGATATGCTTGCCAGCCGTGACAAGGATACGCCCTTCATTCACTTTATATTCTCCAGTAATCATCTTGAAAATCGTAGACTTTCCAGCACCATTCTGTCCCATGAGTGTGATCTTGGATCCTTCACGCACAGAGAAACTGACTTCATCGAGGAGCCATTTCGGAGCCATATATCAGAACGTCACTTCATCGAATCGGATGATAACATCTCACTTAGCCATAGAAAAAGAATATTATGAGTAATTTTCGCGCGAATTGTATCGAAAAAAGTCGAAAAATCAAAAAAACTTCCAAATACGGAAGTTTTGTTTTCTAAATGGTGCCCGCGACAGGGATCGAACCTGTGACCTTCAGCTTAGAAGGCTGCTGCTCTTCCACTGAGCTACGCGGGCAAGTGAGTTTTAGGCTTACCAAAGCCAAAAATACGAGTGTGATAACCTGCATTTTGGACCAAAGTGACGAATTATTCCGACACTCAGCCTTCGCAGTACGAGGAGGATATAAATAAATTCTGATATGTCAATATTTCCTTCATAATTGAAATATTTGCCATATTTCTAATGTTTTTATACTCATAATCTTCATGTAAAATCAATATTTTTCCCATATCTTACTGCGGGTTTTTTTTGATTAAAGGATATTCTGATACATACGGCAGACTGTACTTTACCTCTATATCTTGAACTTATCTCAGTATAAAGATAAATAAAAGGATACTCTTCTCTAATTCATAAAGCTATATTATTAATGCAAAAGTTCGCCATTTTATCTACATAATAAAGAAAGCTATATATGATGCTATTTACTGATAGAACTATCCATTCAATATGCCTTTCTATTTTCATAGTAAAAACACGAGAAAACATCTCAAAAAAATCTGGGCTATTCACTCCTGTTTTCAGATACAAAAATATATAAAACAAAATAAAGATAGAGGAGAAATTATAAATGTATATTTCTGAATTTCTATATTTTATCATCTCACTTCTATCTTTATTCTTATTCTATTTTTATTTTTCTGGAAAGGTGGAAAGGAGTATATTTATCCCTATTTAGAGAGCAAAACCCCTTTCCAAAATTTTCCAGTTTTTCCACTACTTTATATCGTAGTAGTTTACGTTCTCACCATGTGTCATTCATTTGGACTTAAAGAATGGTTTTTGTGCCTTGAAGAGTCTCTTGAGAGAAGATGGCTCATAATCATTCATAAATGCAAATGCCTTTAATTCCTCATCAAACTTACTTACTCACAGTCTTTGCCCTGAATATTTCATTCGAAGAAGAGTGATAAACTCATCTATTTCGCTCTCAGAATTCTGAACAAGAAGTTTTTTATCTTCATTTTCGAGAGGATAGATTTCTTTGTAGTTCAGAACATCATCATATTCCTGATGCAACCATGCAAGATAATTTGCCACTGCCTCAGGATTCTCAATAGCCTTATATATCTTTTCTGATTCCTCAGAAGTTAGAGGTCGAGAGCTCTTCATGGCAACAAATCGGCGATTACCACTATCTGCACTATCGAACACAAGTGGTCGCATCGAGTTACTCGTGACGAAATACCACCCAAAATTATCTGCTTGATACTGAGGTCGTCATTTCGGATTCACCGTCAGTGTAGGAGCAAATACGATATTCTTTAGTTTTGTAACCATTTGTCTATCGGTATTTGCATTGTATGAGGTGATTTCAGCGAACTCGTATATGAGTTTATCTCACTGAATCATATCAAAATTTCCTGCAAGCTCGGACTGTCGGAGGTTTCCTGTTACATTTTCCTTTCAAAAGATGCTTTTAAGGAATTCTATGAAAGTGCTTTTCCCACTTCCGCCGACTCAGTAGAATATTACTGCTGGTACTCGGACATCTTCGGGATTCGCCCATTTATAGAAGATAGCCCTATGAAGCCAATCTTTATTTTTATCATTATACCCTGCGATACTTGAGAGAAGTATATCTATTCATTCATCAAGTAGGGGTGTATGAGAAGGGCTTATTAAGCTTCGAGGATTAAATAGGTTGTAATAACCCTCTTTTCCTCTCGGATGATAACACAAATCTTCATACTCCTTAATTAGTCAATCTTTATGGTATCCTCTGAGGGTTTCTTGACTGATTCATCTATTGAGAGCAATACTCAACATTCTGCGTACTTGAGCATCATTATGATATCTTTTGTATTTAGTGTTGTAATACTCTCAGCTCGATTTGAGATAGATTATATCTTCCGTTTCTTTACTCGCATTGTCATGACTTCTTTGAAGTCTAGTAAGTGGGGATTCAGAGTAATCAAAATCATTATTTATTTCTGGAAATGTAGTCATATAGTTTAATTAAAAATTATACATACCAAGAGACTTATAATATGTATTGAAATATATATCTCACATGCATTTCGCATGAGTCTTTTGAGTTTTGTTCTCGACTTCCACGAGAGGGATTTCTACCTTTACCCTGTGAGGCTGTATCCATAAGAACACATGTGATTATTTTCGGTTTCACTCACCGACACTATCTCTTACGATAGGATACTCAGATATTAAGGAACGATTGGCTTAGCTAAGCTTAAAATCATTATATACACGCTAATTTGAACAAAATATCAGCAAAATAAAATCCTCATACTAAGATATGAGAATTCATTTTATTAGAAGGAATAAAAGTTTTTTCAAAAAAGATTTGACAACCTTATTCGTATAAAAGTTAGCAAACTTTCTCTATATAGAATCCTTTACCATTTTTTCTACATATAAAACCTTTAAGATTTAAATTGAGATAGGAGTTTAACCGAGAAAAATAAAAATACTTCAATGTTTTTAAGCTAACATCTCAAGTCTGCATATTGAATTTTGATTTATTAACTTGGTAGAGTCACTGTATTGCTTCAAATGACTCTAGAGGATTCTTCAAGATAGTATAGAGTAAAAGCATTGCCTGTTTATTTTGCGAACCTTTAATATCCTTAAAATCCTTTCTCTCATTATTTAACAGATAAATACAAGGGTTATCTCTCTGAAAACATACCCTATTATCTAAGTATCTATCATATAGTTCTCGCATAAATCTCTCATCGAGGAGAATTTCTAGGTCAGCATATATATCACCATACATCTCTAAGATTCTCCAGAACTGAGTGTAGTATAAAATCAAGCCCTCTAATATTTTTAGATATTGTTCATCAGTTGTCTTTTCAATTTCACGTATAATGATATTTTTAGCCTTCACAATTTCTATGAAATCAACTTCATCTTCATTCTCTCGCTCTGTTGAAATTGAATCAATAGATATTCCTCATATTCTCGAAGCTCTCAGGAGAAATGCATATAATTTCTCTTTATATTCCTCTACTTTTCATATTTCCCCTCTTTCAGCTGAGTAAACAAGATTTTTTAGATTGTTATATTGATACTCGAAAGAGGACCAAGATAGAGAAGACATTTTTCATCATTCTTTATTATCATCATCTTTCATAAATTCCTTAAAACCTTTCTCAATACTAGTATTTATTTTAACATATGATTGTCGTATTCACTCGACAATATCTTTGGAAAATTCCTTAGCCTGAAGCATTCGTATATGGATATTCATCTCATATCATTTGAGCCTAATAAGCATATCTTGCATACTCAGATTTGCCAATACGCGTTTTCTTATCTCTGATGGAATACTGGAACGAATTTCTTTTTTCATAACAACAAGACTATATGAGAATTTATAACTTTGACAATATTTCTGAAAGTATATAATAAACGGGCTACATTTAAACCAATCGACATCTTTTTTTGTCCATTTTTTGGACTGTCTGTTTACTGTTTAGAAAAGGAGGGTATATCCAACTCTCCAACTCAACAGTAGGCAGATGTCAGGTTTAGATGTAGCAATCAATCCGAGGATATACTCTCCTTTTTTGTTTGCTTACTTTTTAACTTATATTTTATATGGAAAAATGTCTATACTGTTGAAATATTAAAGATAACACCTTCAAAAAAAGTTCTCTGCTTGGTTTTAGAAATCTTGAATGTTCAGAGTGTAAGAAGATATCATTACTACCTCTATCAAAAGGTACAAAGAATTTTTACTATTTTCTATGTGCTTTTTTTATCTTAGGATTTATATTTTCTCTTACGAATTGAGAAGTAACTATCCCATGATTATTATTTATAATTCCAATTGTTGCCCTTATTAAGAATAAAAAGTTGGAAGAAAAAATATCAGACACTAACAACTAACATATGAAAAATATTAAAACCATTATCCTAATAGTAGTCATTATATTTATGGCATATACAAGAGAATGTATTGCCAAAGAATATACCTATAAAGATAGTTATTTCTCACTAAGTTTAAGAGAGACTTGGACTGAAGCAACAAAAGAAGAACTCAGTGAAGTAAATAAGACATTGACTGAGATGGCTCAATGAGCAAGGGTTTACCCAATAATAAAAGCCTTTAAACCAATAAATCCAACAGATTCAGGATTACCTTATATTTTAGTTGAAGAACATAAGGCAGGCTCCTCAGGTTATAAGTTTTATAAGAAAATGTTAGACGATGGGCTAGACATGTCTTCTGATAATTGAATGGGGAAACTATATGACAATAAGTTTATCCAAGAGAATATTAAGAATCTAAGTATAAATAGCCCATTGATTTCAAAGAAAGATTGAGTTATACTGATGTCATTCTGATTAGATATATCAGGTCAGTCACAAAAAGGATTTTTAGCAGTTTTTGTGTGAAGTAAAAATGTATTGCTTTTTAAGTTTTATACGGATGCCACTAATTATAAAAAGGATATACTAATATTTCAGGAAATTATAAGGAGTTTCAAATTTTCCAATGCTACAGTTATCCAAAATGAATCTACTGATATAGCACCTAGTAATTCCTCATTAGATAAAGTTGAACTAGATAAAATTAATAATGATAACTTTGCTATTTACCCTATAAAGAAAAAAGATGACAGCATTCAAATATGGTTTTACTTATTATTTGGAATCATAACAGCATGAGTCTGAATTCTAGTTCAGAAAAAATTTAAACTCATCAAATAATCATGCAAATTATAAAGAATATAAAAGCCTTCTTGAATCAACTGCTCGAAATAGCCTGATGAATACTCGTATTTATTATATGAGGTGGCTGGGTGTTATTATTTATCTGATACAGTGTTGTACACGCATTCTTTTGATGAGATGAAAAACAAACGGACAATATGCAAAACACTCGTAATACGTCCAATTATTATGAATCACCTGTAAGTAAAAAAGCCACTCCTACCTATACATATCAAAAGTCATGACATGATACAGGTTATGAGTGGGCAGAAGATAACGATATAGACAATTTTGATGACTGCCAGAGTGAGTTCGGAACTAGCGATGAGGAGGATGGATGTAATCAATACGTAAAGCAAAACTATACAGGATATCAAACATTTGGCGGATATGAATGTACAGAAGATTGTAGTTGACACGAGGCTTGATATGAGTGGGCAGAGGAGCATGATATATCTGATTCTTCTGATTGTGAGAGTATTGGTTCATCTTCATTTGGTGAAGGCTGTCAAACTTATGTGGATGAAAATTACTAATTTTTTTAACACTCTTTATTATGTCAGCAGCAAAAAGCAAAATGGGAACAAAAAATGAAACAAACAAGTTAGAACTCGATAGTAAGAAAGATAAACGGGTTTCTTCCTACATGCAAGAAAGAAGAAGGAGTACAAAATGGAATTTTTTTTGAGTGATTATAGCCCTAGGTATGCTCGCATATATGTGCATGTTAATTTATAGAGGAGACATAACCACTTCATATCTATTTAGTTATCTTCTTAACCCCGTTAAGGAAGTATTAGCTTTTAGTACGGGTCTATTTATAAAACACGTAGCATTGCTGTGAGCCTTACTATTTATAATAGAAGTCATATTTTCATTAACCATGTCAAAGCCCTGAACAATATCAAGGCCCAATACTTTAGATGAGTGGTTAAAAAAAGAGATTTATGAACTGTATGCCATTGAATATTGAGAGAATCTTCCAAGTTGGCACTTTTATAATAATGATATTAATGAGCGCATAAATAAACTTTGAATTAAGTCATATTTTTTTGAGAGATTTTTAACATATAGTACCGTGCCACTCTATTTAAGCATAATTATCTGAGGCTCTATTTTATTAAATTATATCTGAGAGATATTTTTTCAGGGCTCTTGAGTAGCTATTTTTAGATTTATATGATTTACATGAGTAAATGGACTTATCTTAGCTTACATGGTTTATGAATTGATAAACAGTAGCTCTCTTGAAACTACTCGGAAATTACTATTTAATTTTGAAATTGCCACATTTATTCTTTTATTATTATCAATTTTCTCATTATTAACGTTTCAAATAGATTTAACATCTATTTCGTGTGCCAATCCATACCAACACTAGCGATTCTCTACGACTCTGAAATTTTACCACCCACCCCCAGCCCCCCTTCATTTTCCATAAAATCCATACTTGAAAATTATACTAGACTCTTCTATATTGTGTCTAGTATTTTTTAATAAACCAATGCAGATATTGAAATTTTCACTTGCAATAAAATCGAAAATCCATATTATTAGACTCAATATATTTATTCACTTATTAAGTCTATGAACTGCGTCGAACCGATTCGAGATTTGAAAAAAATATCCCAGATTAAAAATCTCCTCAGATGAGAGTGAAATATCCGAGATTTACTCCTATTTGAGCTTGGTATAAATAGTGCTCTGAGAGTGTCAGACTTGCTTGATATACGAGTTTCAGATGTTTTTACTAGTATTGATACTCCTGCTGATTTCTTCGACGTTAAAGAGGAAAAAACAGGGAAATCGAATAGAATTACTATTACCCCGAAAGTAAAAGAAACACTGAGGCTCTATGCAGAGACTTATCCTGAAGTTGTGAAAAATCCAAATTACTATATATTCTTCCATAAAAAACGCTTTCCGAGTGGAAGTGAGCCAATAGGGAGAAAGACGAGTTGGCTTCTTTTATCTAGTCTTTGTGAGAGTGTCGGACTCAAATGAAACTTCTGAAATCATACACTTAGAAAAACATGGGGTTACCAAGCGAGAATCCAAGGTATACCACTTGAGATTATACAACATAAGCTCAATCACTCTTCGCTTGCAGTGACCCAGAAATATCTAGGAATCACAGCGGATGAGATAGCAGAGGCATGCAATAGGCTGGATTTATAATTTTAATCTTATCTTATGACAAATCTTGAAAAAGAACTTTCAAAGCTTGAAACTGAGTTAAGAAAAATGGAAACTGCTAATGAGTTTCTAAAAGCCTCTTTTTATATCAATAAGACTATAATTCCTTTTCTTATAAAGAATAATTCAAATGCAAAACATAAAACAAAATTGCAGTTTTACAAATCTAAACTCCGTGAAGTTAGCAAAAAATCCATTAGTGAGATGCAATCGGTCGAATTTGAAACGCCTGTGGATTGAAAAAGAATAGATGAATATTTGAAATTTTATACTTCATCTAAAGACCTAAATACACTCATGTATCGACTGGGTAGTATGGTACCAAAAAATGAACAAGTATTAGAGACTTCAAAAAAAACAATGCCTCTTACATATTTGTTTGCCAGTAGACAATCAATTGATGATGACTGAAATGTTAACTCGTGAGAAAATGATGAATGGTATTATAATATGTATCGTGTACACCAACAATTGTCAGATACTTTTCTAGAAATGATATTCTTAGAGGTTATAGCAAATAGAATACTCACGGAAGAATGATTAATAAAGTTTATATCTTCAAAGCCTTTATTTCTGAAATATAGTGAATTGTTGAAGTTTGCACATTGAATACATACTTATTTTACAGGGGATTACGTAGCAACTTTGCATATTCTTATTCCGCTTTTTGAGAAAGTTATCTTGAATGTATCAGCTCAAGTCGGTATAGATACTATTGCATTATTGAGATGAAAAGAATGAATTTGAGATAAAACTGTTTGAAAGGATTTTTTGAACTCACCCGAATTTCAGGAAAAATGGTGAGTTAATTTAGGAAAACAGATATCTTTTATTCTCTATGATAATAAGGGATATAATCTTCGGCATAGTTTAGCTCACTGAGAAATAGACTATTCAGAATGTAACTTTCAATCTTGAACATTAATCATATGGCTATATATAGCTATAGCCACAAGACTAAAAGTTCAAATAAAAGAAAATGAATAAGGTTTTACTATATGAATTATAAGAAACATAAATCCTATCATCTTTTAAGAAAAGAGGATAAAGATTACATAGATAAACTTATAAAGAGTGGATATAAGATTGGATTTATAAATAAACTTCTTGTAATTGCCTCAAGATATCATCCGTTTGATACTTTGATTTATATTAGGGATAATATTCTGAAATCTGACCCATTACAACGAGTAGTTGATAACTTTCGACCTGTTATAACAATTAGCATATGAACAACTATTTTTCATATACCAAAAAATCAACTTATCTATCTGTTGGAATGGTTATTTAGACTACAATCTAATATTAATTTCTCATCAAAAAATCTTAACCAAGAAAAAACAAAAAGATTTTTAATCGATATACAAGAATTATTCAATCTTGCCAGTGACCAAATTCATGCCCCAATATTAACTGCTATGAAGGAGGCAATCGATACAAAAACAAAAGATAATATAGTAACAGCACTATCGTTATTTTATATTGCAAATTATCATCAATCTAATGAGGGCTATAATATATTCTCTCGACTAAGACTTTTAATTGAAACAGATTTAAATAAATTAGTTTTTAAGGATGTGGTTTCTATACGGAAACAACTAGTCATGTATACTCTGGTTTTAGTATGAACCGCTTACACATGAGGAAATGTCTTAATAAACATTAAAGCCATAATTGAGCTTACAAAAAAACAACTAAAATATATCATTACAGAAGAAGATATTTTAGAATATATAGAAAATTGAGGTAGAATTTTGGGCTACCAAGCCTATCATGATGAATTAATCAACAATAACTTATCACACTATTTTCCACTAATAAATACTTACGGTATATTCAATTATAAAACAGTATTGAAAGGGGCATTTATAAGAATATCAGATATATTATGAGTAAACAATACGTACTATTTCTTTGATGTTTGACGCTCAGCAGAGGAGTTATATGAGCACATGGTATCAAACGAGAATTTATTGTCTAATGATAGGGCAAAATTTTATGAAACATACTGTTATCTATTCTTAGAAGCATGTTTTTCTCAAGATAAGAATAAACTAAATCCTGCAGATTACCAGTACTGAAAAAGCTATATTATCAAAAAAATTCACGAGAAACTATATGAGATATTGATTTTTATATCTTTAATAAAAAGACCTGAGTATTGATGATATTTGAGTTAAAAGATAGAAGAATGCTCGGTGAGGATTTATATCAACTAGAAAAAGTTGAGCACTTATGTTCAACTTGGGATGAAATACCATGAAGAAAAAAATGAAAAGACTGAGATGTCTACACTGGAGTAAAGCAACTAGAAAAATTTATTAAGATGCCTGATAGAGTATTTTTACAAGAAAAACTCTGACTAGATGTACCAATTAATAATATCCACGGTGTATTTGTTACAACGAAAGCAGCAATATGATGGAATGCTATAATGAAATCCATCCTATCTTGAAAAATTTCTTTGTGAGATAATGAGTATTCCTTTGCCTCCTTATGAGAAATTGAGCATTTGCTTTGAATGGCTTGTGAAAAATGAATACCATTTGATGAAATATTACTAAGAAAACAAAGACCTTCACTAGATATACTAGACCCTCTTCATATCGTAATTTGAAGACTAAGCACAAATGACGCGGTGCTTCATAATAAAAGTTTTTCCTATACTGATAGTATTTACCAAGATTTTGATGTGTTTCTTAATTCAACCTATGGTAAATGAAATTGATTTTTCCCATTATCACCAGAAGATACTAGCTTTGAAGGGCTTTTAAAAGAAATTCTTGAAGAAGATAATACCGATAATATATCTTAACTTATATTCTAAGTTTCTGCATTTCCTCAAAGGTTTCTTTGCTATTCAGATAGAGATATATAGAAGTAGTCTTGAGGCTCGTATGCCCCATTTGTTGCTGGAGAGTATAGAGATTAATGCCTCTTTTTACGCAGATAGAGGCGTATGTATGGCGGAGTAGATGAGGAGATAGATTTATTTTAAGAGCTTCTTTTATTCGTCGAAATAAGCAGGATATAGCACTTACTCAGAGTTGTCTTCACTGGAGGTCACAGAATACATATATGCTATTCTTATCTTGTATTTCTATATATTCCTGAAGCTGTCTGCTGAATTTCTGAGGAATATATATTATCCTATCTTTTTGCCCTTTTCACTGTTCCACGATGATATGTGTTTCATATACTCAATTTCTTTTGAGATTGATTATTTCCGCACGTCTCAGTCCTGTGTGGAGAAAAGTTTCCACAAGGATATAGTTTCTCATCTGTATAAACTTCGTTTGGTGGACTCATGGTCTCAGTATGTATTCACGCATCTTCAATATATCCTCTTCGGTCATGGCTTTTGGTAGGGGATTAGTTGTCTTGATTTTTGGTATCTGGTTTATATGTACTTTGTCTATGAGCTCACTTTCTTTGAGGAAATCAGAATACTTCTTGATGCATTTATAGTGTTTATAAATTGTATTGTTTCCCATGTTCTTTCCTGATAGATTGTAGTATGCCATCTTGAGTTTCACGAAGTTCCCGAAATCGAGATATGATGAGAAACTCGAGTGCCTGATGAAGAGATGAAGCATTCCGATATAATATCAGATTGTATTGTGGGTCAGTCCCTCGATACGGAGTTGTGAGAGGTATTCTTCCAAATAGAAAGACGATACTACCTCTTCAGGAATTGGCATGTAATGATTGACTTTGAGCATATCTAAAAACAGATTAAAAAAATAACCTGCGGTTGAGCATCAGCCCGTTGCAGGTTATTTATGGTATTTTTGAAAGTGTTTTATAAGTATTAAAACTTATATGTCATTAGTCATTGGTAATCTTCCCAATCAGGAAGTCTGATTTTAGTGGGGAAATATTTTGCTCAAACCCTGTGACCTTCAGCTTAGAAGGCTGCTGCTCTTCCACTGAGCTACGCGGGCAAAAATCAGGAAAATGTAGAATTCCGCGACCAACAAGGAATCGAAGTGTGCCTTGCACCGAAGACTTCTTCTCTTCCACTGAGCTACGCGGGTGTTTTATCAAGAGCGAAGAGAGAATATCGAGAAATAGCAGAATGTCAAACGGAATTCCTGCATGAAAAATAAAACAAATTGTCTTCTCTGAATAAAAAATATAATGAATTGCGTATAGACATATGAATCTCATTTTTCGAGTATGAATGATTCGAATCTGGTCCAGAGAATTATAGAAAATCCTGATGTTTTTGCTGAGGTGATTGATGCTTATGAAGAAAAACTCATGAGATATATTTTGCGTATGACCGATATAGATGAGATGGATGCGGAGAATCTTCTGCAGGATATTTTTATCAAAGTATATCGATATATTCATGAATATGATGTTCGGTATAGTTTCTCGAGTTGGATATATCGCATCGCGCACAATATGATCATCGATAACTTTCGCAAGAATCAGAAATTCGCAGGAAATATATCACTCCAAGATGAAGAATATCAGAATATTATCGATTCTCTGACGGATGGGAATTCACCACGATATGATCTCCAGAAAAAGGAAAAAAGAACCTGTGTCCAAAAAGCAATTGCTCTTTTGCGTCGAGAATATCAAGAAATTATCCTCCTCAAATGTATAGAAGGATATTCGTATGAAGAGATTTCTGATATATTGAAAGTCCCTATCTGAACTGCAAGTACGCTCGTCAATCGAGCACGAAAACAACTCCGAGAAAATCTCGAGAAACTCGCTTGTAATCAGTAATTATCATATATATGAAAAATACACTAAAAGAAAAGATATTCTCCAAGATTGAGAAAGAAAAAATCCAACCAATTCCAGAATCATATTTTGTAAAAAAACAAAAATTATTGTGGTGAAGTATTATTATTTTCCTTATTTTTGCGACCATTTTTGTTGGATTTCTTTCAGATGACACTATGGAATTTTTCTCTCTATGATGACATATGTGAGGGAATTGGCATGTTCTCTTTTTCCCGAATATTTTCTGGATTGCGCTCATTCTTTTTCTTCTGTTCATGGCTTTTCGCAAGCTCAGAGATACAGCAGTTGGATATCGGAATTCCTACGCGAAAGATATTCTCATAGGTATTATCGTGATTCTTTTTTGAAGTCTGATTTTTCGATGAATTGGACTCTGACCGATGATTCATTCTTTCGTGGCGACGAATATTCCTGTGGTATCGAATTTTCTCTACAATGAATCATCCTGGAATGATCCAGAAAATGGGAAACTCGCAGGAATAATAATCGGTGTCGAAAAATGAGGAATTCGATTGCAGAGTACGGATGGGGGTATATGGAATATAGATATGAGAAATGCAGTCATATCACCTATGGTTGTTGGAAAAGTAAACGAGAAAATCCGAATAATCTGAAAGAAAACTTCGGATTCAGATTTCGTCGCGGAGAGGATGATACCGTGGTTCGGAAAATGAATGGGAAACGGTTGGTGACGACGTTAGGAAGATTTTCTCATTTTTTGAATAATTCTTCCAGAAGAAAACGTATAAAAGATTGTAAGGTTCTTCAATAAGAATTTTACTTCTATCTTTTTACTTTTTTCTTATGCAAACACGTACAAAAATATATGTGGCAACCGCTACAATCATTCTTATCGGAGCAACTGCTGGATTGACTTATGCCATGGTTGGAACAGGGAATGGATTTACGAACCAATTCTTCTGAAGAAATAGTCAAACATTTTCTCGAAATCATACCGCATGATTCTTATTCCAATCAGGAAATACGATGATGTGAATGTGAAATGGGCAAGGAAGATGAATGGGAAATTCCCAAAACTCCAATCATAATCCATGAGCTCTCGTACAAAATGTGGCTTCCAGTCCACTTTCTGATCAGGAGAAAGCTGACCTTGCTTATCAATACAGTGAAGAAATGGTGGCACGAGATGCGTACAATTATTTCTTCTCACTCTATCATGTTCAGACTTTCCAGAATATAGCACAATCAGAGCAACAACATATGGATGCAGTGAAGGTCTTGCTCGACCGTTATTCTCTGCCAACACCGACCAATTATGGAGAATTGGATTCTACATTTCTCACACTGAAAGCAGAATGAGAAAAATGACTCAAGGAAGCCCTAGAAGTCGGACTCAAGATAGAAATGCTCGATGTGAAAGATATTGTCGATACAATCAAAACGACGGATAATGATGATTTGAGAATCGTATTCTCGAATATTGGCGGCGCGTCATACAATCATATGCGTGGATTTCTCCAGGCACTCCAAGTGAATGGTATGAGCACAACAATCGACTACAGTTCGTATCTCACAGAATCTGATATCAATACTCGTGGAAGTCTAAAGATGAAACTCGTGAACAAACTTCAAGCCGAATGAGTCGTTCTTCCAAATCAGGTGAATACTCTGAATATGCGCTGAGGGAATTATTAGAAACACATTCGAAAAAAAGAATCTCCATATTGTTGGGGATTCTTTTTCGGATTTAGTGGCAGGATAGAAATGACATCCAAAATAAGGAACTACTATATTTTTCAATGAATTCTTTCCCAATCTTCTCGTAATATTCAGTAACTTATTGAGTCATAGTATTTTCCATCAACTATCCTTGCTTTTTTATATACTGCTTCTTTTTCGAGTCATAACTTTTCTGACAGTTTTATCATTCCTATATTTCCCGACCAAGTACTGAGTCAGATTCTTACCAAATTTGGATTTTTCCTGAAGATTTCATGAATCCATTTCGTTAATGCTATATATCATATTCACTTTCACCAGTAACTTTCATTAAAAATCACAATTCAAACCTCCATCCACAAAGTCTCTTGTGATTTCCAATACCAATTCACTTCTCAAATGAGCTCATTATTATCATTAACAATTAATTTCTTATTTTCCAACACATTTTTCTCTTTGTTTCGCAATCTTTTTTCTAATAGTCGGATATAATGTTCCAATTCTTCATGTGTTCTTTGTTTAAAATAAGGTCAATTAAGCGTATGGAATTTTCTATCGGGGTTATTTAAGAATAGGTATTGTTCCAAATCAGGTAACTCGATTTCTCTTAAGTAAAATGCCATAAAAATCATGTTATGTGTATGCAATGCATAATAGTTTAACTAAGAAATACAAAAAATAAAGAAATTCCTCATACTCTGGATAACCAACTATCCAGCTCAGCGTTTTTTATCATAAACACCCTAGCATGTAGCTAGGGTGTTTATGTCATTGTTACTTCGAGACAGTAAAATGATTCATTTGTTTTGCATGTATGGTGGGAATGGCGGGGCTCGAACCCGCGACCTTGGCCTTAAAAGGGCCCTGCTCTACCAACTGAGCTACATTCCCAGAAACGTGTTGGCATAGTCCAAAATAGGACTGACCGGCGTATCATATAAAAAATTCACTTTTTGTCGAATTTTTTTTCATTTTTCCCCGATTTTCCTTTTGCAATAGCGCCAAAAAATCATATATTTATGGGAAAATCCTCGTGAAAATAAAAAATGATATTCGAGTAGTGCCGTAGAGTGACATTCCAATACCTTCAAAACGCCTTTCTTATGCGAAAAAATATATTTCGTTTTTCCTTCAAAGAGCACCTTTCCGTATTTCTGATATTTTGTCTTCTTGTATCTCAGACGATTCAGGTTTCTTTTTTCGATCGTACTGAGGCTGCGGCTGATGATTATCGTGATCTCGTATCGATTGTGGTAGATCGTGATACATATGGGAAGCTCTCATCCAAAATAAAAAGATACAGTGAAGATATTCAGGGATATCTCGGAAATACACGCGTCTCGCTTTTTGTCGTTCAGCAAGATACGCCACCAGAAGCGATCGCTGCTCAGAATGAGAAATTGTATTATGATGGAGATGGAAAAGACGGAATCACGAGTCTTGTCGGAACGGTTCTGATCGGAAATGTTCCTATTCCTGTAGTCCATCGTGATAGTGAATCTTTCCCGAGTTTGTATCCATATGTCGATTTCGATGAGAAACGATTCGTCTATAACCAGCATTCTCATACGTATCAGTATGCTCCAGATGCATCTGAGAGTACTGATGTGGATATCTGGCATGGTGTGATCAATCCGAGTGTTGGACGATCTTGGCAAGGAGATTCTGATATAGAGAAAATCAGCGAATTCCTCGATAAGACACATGATTTCTATACGAAAAGCGGAAAATTTGTTTCTTCCACACTTCCTCCGAGAGTTTTTTATTACGATGGATACAATGAGAGTGCAGCGATTGTTCCGAAAAGCGTTTTCCAATATGATCTCTATATCAAGAATATTGAGAATTTTGTCTATAAACGATTCACGAAATATTTGCTCACGGATATTGGAAATGCTATCTCGAACTACGATGCCACCCATTCTGATAAAGAGCTCGATGAATACATCGCTTCTCTTGGCTATCCGAAGGGAAGCGATACACTCAGTGGAGAGTTGGTGAGTTCACTTCCTGATATTCAGACAGTTCAGCCAACATCAGCCTATATCAAGAAATTTTATGAGATTCTGAATAAGAAGACCCTTTCGGATGAGCAACTTTTCGTTCATAATGCTGGAAGGTATACGAGCGGATCAACGGTTCGTGTCGATCAAGCGACCGTTCAGGGAACATATATGGATGAGGTTGCTGCGAGTATACTCAAGGAAGGGAATACAGCACTAGAGCAAGCAATTGATAATCAGATAAATACTTCCGGCTATCCGAAAAAGGTAGTGATTTTTGATAGTATTAATTACAGGAATAATGGAGCACCCGATGCTTTTGGAACAAACACTTTTTCTGATAAAGTATACAATGGATATTTTTTCGGGAAAAAATCATCTGAAATCACAAATCCAGACCAGTGTACTATTGCACGCTGATACTCTGGCACGACGACTGATTTTGGTCGTTCGGTTCTCGTGGAGGCAAATGTCGGCTATGATGTCAATGCAACACAATCTCATGTTGAGCTTCTTGCGGCTGATACCGAAGAATTGACAAGACTTCATCGAAATGCTTCTTATTCTTGTTTTGATACAAGTAGTGGTTCTCCGAAGATGACTTCATATTGGGGAGGAAATACTATTCTGCGTGTCGCAGATGCTGGTTCTGATGCTGCGAATGTACTCAATACAGACATTGACTCACAGATAAAATGATATTCGCTGCCAATTTTTTCTCTTCAAGGAATGAAAGAAACTCCGCGTTTTGCGAATCCCAGTCTTGCGGATTGTAGTGTCGATTCTTATCAGTACTCACTTCTTGAACCATATACATATACTATTACAGATGAATTTGGGAATTCTCGAACTATAAAATGGCCAACTGAATGGAATGGAACTTCAAAGGATCCTCGCTATAGTTGTCTGACACAACATAATTCTCTCACTTCTATCCCCAATCTTCCAAAAAGCCTTGCGGATTATGAATCGCAAACATGTTTTGTCGGAGGAGTTCATATTGATGGTACAAGTGTAAAATCTCTGGGGAATTATTGTTATTTCGCGGATGATTGAACAATCTATTCTCATATTCCAACATTGATAGAAAGCGCTTCAGGATATACAGATATTACGCACTATGAAGATCGGTATTATCATACGATTCCATCTCTCTGGAAACATATATCACCCACAGATGAAGAAATCGCGGCCGCAACTACCAATGGTGTCACACCATCAACTCCAGTAGATATCAAACGGAGTGTAGAATTTCTCACTGCAAAAGGAAATATCGCTCGATTCGAATATCCAGATTTTTTCCAATCTCCTGGAAAAGATGTCGCAACCGTACGAGCATGGCTCAAGGATCTCTCAGAAAAGCAGTGGAATGCAGTGATTGCGAAAGAAAATGCGACAACACTTTCTGCGTATGAACAAGAAGCGAACGCAAAAGTTGCATCAACTCCTCTTCCGTCCACTCCGATTGATTGGAATTCCCTTATTTCGGACGATGCTATCAATAAAATAATCCAAGCACAGAACTGGCTTCATCCAGATATCACTCAGAAAGCAAAAAATGCGATTGAAACATCTCTCTCATACTCTCACCAGTATGGAAGTGATATCACGAAAAATCCACCATCAATTCCAGAAATGGGTTCTGGGTATGATATTGCTTATCTCGGACTTTCATCACTTGCTCCACTCAATACCAGTTTTTCTGCATCCGATACTCTCGAGACCGATTATGCGACTACGCTTGCAGAGATCCAAGCGTTGAATATGGGTGAAGATGGGGTTGCATCTCCAACGAGTGACTATCAGGCAAGTGCGAAATGTGGACCTCCAGAAGGGGTGATGATTTTCCAATGGCCAAGTGCTATCATGTGTTGGATTGCATCTTTATTTCCGCCGAGAATCAGCGGTGGTTCGTGTGGGGGGAGTACTATAGGTGCAACGGATAATACTCGATCTTCGACATCACCGAGCAAAGAAATACAGAATGATACTGAGAAAATGAAAGCATACTATGATGCAGCGAAACTCGTCTACAATATTCCAAAAACAGCGATCGGAGTGAATGAGTCTTCCACTGTTGAGTATGATTTTATCACCAAAGATAATGCACATATCGAGTTGCCGATAGGTTCCACGGTGAAGCTCGAAATCATCACTCTTGAATCTCAGGGAAAGACTATTTCTCCAACTTCCGCGACAGGATATCTCGAGATTGCACCTGCACAGAGTCCGTACTCGAACCTCGGATGATCATTTGTGATTCTCTCACACGATAAACTCCTCAAATCTACTCTTCGGGCAACTATTTCTATCCCGCTTCCAGATGGGACGACATACACATCTGTTTCTGATAATCTGAATTTCCGTGTCAGTGATGAGTCGATCGATATTTTTCCGACTGTAGAATGATCAGCAATGGGAACCATCGATACGACGCTCGCAAGTCCAGTGAAGCTCAGTTTTGCACCGAAGACTTCAACGGGTCTTGTCCTCAAAGACGAGTTCCCCTATACACTTGATATCTACGACTCTTTCGATGATTCTCTCATCGAGTCTGGGATTACGATTCCGAATAATGATTATACCATCTCATACAACTATACGAAAAAGATTGGGACATATCATTTTGTGATTCGTGATGCTCTCGGTCGTTATGGTGACACGACGTTGTCCGTTCGTTCTGGTCCCATAGCGAAAGCTACTTTTACTCCTGTATCTTCCGCACTTATCGTTGGTTCAGATTCTCTCGGAGTACTTCGTCTCACAGACAAGCTCGGGAATCTCCTCTCTCCAGAGCTGCATAGTATCAACATCACAGCAAAATGAGGATATATCATCGATTCAGAATGAACACATGTCAGTGAACTCAATCTGGATTCGATTGATTCCGAATTGATTCTCTCTTATGGGTCTTCCACTGCAGGAAAGCTCACACTCTCGATCAGTATTGATGGAGTGATTCAGACCGAGACAGCTATCGATATTTTCCCAACAGCGCGAGTAGTATTCGAGCGTTCATCGCAGCCAGTAGTTGCGGGATCACCGATTACTGCACACATCAAGGTGCTTGATGGAAACGGAAATATGATTTCTGGATTCTCGTCAGTGGCCGATATAACTCTTCCAGAAGCGGCTGGATATTTCGCAAGTGGGACAACCGTCGAGATCAAGTCAGGACAAAGCGCTGACTTCACTTTCGTCCCTGGTCGTGTGGCAGGAGAACATATGCTGACACTCGACATTCCTGGAGTTGGAACTATTTCGGACATTTCATTCACGATTGCCGCAGGTGCTCCTATGTATATGAATGCGAGTTATTCGGATACGACATTCTCTTTTGTCCTTCGTGACCGTTATGGGAATCTCTCTCCGAGAAACATGACTGCTACGATGACTCGAGATACTGATGCATCGCAGACGGTTGCATTCTCGGGTGGAGTGTATTCACAGACGCGCAAGACTGGATTCTATAAGATGCAAGCTCCAGATATTGCGAAAAATACGCTCACGTATTCTGATGCAAGCGGTTCTTATACGCTCACTGGTGTGACGTATGCTTCGCTCTATGTTCCACCGACACAGACAGATTTTTCATTTCTTCCTGACTACAATGCACGATATACCGTCCTCGCAGGGAATTCATTCCTTCGCCAAGGAGAACAGATTCTCTACGATGTGACTCCAGGTGCATCGTCGAGTCTCGCGGTGAGTACACTTCTCGATTCTCCATATACCACGAATACACTTCTTTCGGTTATTCCATGATGATGATTTTCTTTCGGACAATCGATCGATACCGCGGTCACAGCAGGAATCTCTCTCGAGAAAAATACACTCGTTCTCACAGCGCGTGACGATGTCTCTCATAAAGAAGTCGGTCGTGTAGGATATCCAGTGTTGAATCCTGACCTTGATATTTGTACAGAGAATCTTGTTTCTGATTCGACGTGTGATTCGTATTTCGAAAAGTCTCATATTCGACTCATAGCGTTCAGTGGTTCTGAATATCAATCTACGGTTACGAAGGGTTCTCTTGCTCTCGGCACCAAGACTGCGAACCTGCTCCAGTATCGAAATGGACAATGATTCACACTCATGGGTGGTGTGACGCTCGTTCCAGAGGCATCTCTGTCATCGAGACATCTCGAAATATCTGTGAAATACGATGATCAAATAATTGCTCGTCTGATTGTTGCAACTGATGTGAATGCGAGTGTCCTTCAATCCAGTGATATCACATCATCTACCGTTTCGACTCCGATTCTCCAGAATCGTGATAGTTCCATGTCTGTGCTAGAGAACTATGTGACAGAATTCACTCCGAATATTCATGGATATAGTGTCGTTGCACCAGATTCGACACAGACACTCGATGAGAAAAAAATCGGGCCGAATCATATCGATTCACTCGGGTCACTCTCAGAATTGCCAGGAGTCGGATGGAGAGATCAGAATCGTCTTCTTCTTTCCTATAGTGCTGGTGATACCGTCGGAGAAGCATCTCGTTGGTTCCATACGTATACCTATGTGAATCTCGGAGATCCAGTGGCTCATGTCGACCATGGTGCTGTAGGAACCGAACAAGAGGGAATCGATCGTACGATTGGTACGCAGATTGCATCGAGTGCACATGGTGCTATTCGGTCATACTATCACAAGGACATGAATCATGATGGAAATGAAGATATCGTGATTGTGTATACTGATGGATATATAGAACTACTCTTGAATATCAATGGCAAATTCCGTTCGAAGAAAATGATTGCGTCGGTTCCTGATGTGGGCAATCGTTGAATATCAATTGGGGATTTCACAGGAGATGGATATGGTGATATCGTCGTACTCACTGCTGGATGATCATTCGTTCTGGTCGACAATGATTCACGGAAACTGACCCGCACTTCGATCTCTCTCAGTGATACAATGTCTGTCGTAGGGCCGACTGGAATTACTCAGTTCCAAGTCTATGATATGGATGCAGACAATCGTGATGACATCGTGTATCTGACAGAAATGGGAGAACTCGGTGTGCTCTATGGTACAGTAGAGAAGTGAAAATTCGTCCAAAATATTCTCGATAAAACCCTGACCGTCTCGCTTTCGAGTGATCCAGTGATTTCTGGCGGTGCTATCACAGCGAATGTTGTGCCACAGCTTGAGACCCTCAATATGCCAACGACGAACACGGGAACCGATGATACGATGCTGAAATGAGAAGTGTATTTCCAGAGAACTGTCTATGATACAACAGCGACAAATATTCTCCCATGATCCGATATTCTTGTGACAGATGTATCGTCTATGACAGGCACGATAGCTTCCATGTTGACTGATCCGAATATCACTCCGAATCCAACAAAACTCATTACGTATGTGAAAAGTGAATATGCGAGTGCCTATGGAATGGAAATCTCAAAAACCTATAAAAATATTTCTGCAAAAAGTCTCGTCGCAGGAAGCAAGGTTCAAGTAGATGTCACTATCAAAAATACCTCAACATCTTCTATCAAGGATGCGGAATATCTCGATACAATTCCATCAAATCTTACCACAGAAAATACGACCAAATATACTCTTTCTCTCAGTGGACAGAGTGAGGAAAGAGTATTCAGAACGGCAGATGACACCTATGATGCTTCATTCGTATTGAAGGATATTCCCGCATGAGCGACACTCCATATCATCTATGAAGTGGAAGCGTTGGCAACCAGTTATGGGAAAATGATTGTTGGGAAACTCGAGTGAGGAGAAGTGGGGGATGATATCTATGGAGATGTTGGATTCGAATCATCGACAACGTGTGGGGCGAATATGGTACTCTGGCGTTCAGATAGCGCTCGAGTGTATACTCGTGGTACACGCTCATACACCGCGGCTACTATTCCAGATTCTATCGCATCACAACTCACTGATGCAGATAACAACGGAACTCCAGACAGTGTCGAAAATATGTCACTCTCAGATCGTCAGGCTGCTTATACACAGATGACAAGTGATTCGAGTGTTACTCCGAATACGAGTAGTCTTGCCCATGCAAATATGAATAGCGAAGGCAATGTCATAGATATCGGACTCTCATCGAGTTCGGCGAATGAGATAAATACAATTGCCAAGAATCTTGCTGATGGATTATCGTGCGGGTTCGGTGGTGGTTCTTGTATGAGTTTCCCAGTGAACTGGGCACCACTGGCTCCTGGATCTGATCCGTCAATTTTTGGTATGCCGGTAGGGGATGGACTCAATGTCTGAGAAGGAGTGCCGATATTTAGTTCCCTGACAGGAAAACAAACAATGTGTTGAGATACTCCATGTTGTCTCCCTATCGTTTATCCACAATCAAGTCTCGCATATGTACCATGACCATTCTGCTGATCCCCATCAGCGTGATGAGACCTATGAACATGGGCTCCTACCAACCAAATTCGTATCTTTGTCACTCCAACTTTGACTCTTGGTATGGGGGTAGCAATCTGTATGGGCGGACCTGCGTCAGCTATTTGAAGACTTCCATTCCCTGGCTTATATCCGCTTGTTTCATGAGGAAATTGTATTGTACTCGCTCAGCCGATGCCAATCTGTAGAGGTGATGGATCTGCAGATGATGGGAATATTATCGGTGTTTCATGACTCGGAAGCACAACCGATACATGGAATGGTGAAAGTTGTTCGCTTCAGTCCACGGCAACTTCCGAGAAAGACGACAAAGATTTCTATGATTCTGTGGTGAGTTATCTCAAGAGTAAGGATACCACGAAGCTCAATAATATCTATACAGCACTCTCAAAACGTGGTTCACGAAATTTGTCTGGAGGTCCTATGATTCGAATCGGTAATGGATGATGAACAGAAATTGCTGTTGATTTTGATTCGAGCAAACCATTCACAGTTGGCGAAATCGTAAAAGTAAAAAATAAAAGAGTGTCTGATTTTCCAGATTTTATCATGGATTGGGTGACTCGTCAGGTTGCAGAAATCTCGAACAATCTCTTCTCACTCCCGAATCTCGTAATCATTCCTCCAACAACACTTTGACCAAATGCTCAGACGGACGGATCTGTCGATTCTTATGGAAAACTCTTTTCGACTCTCGCAGATCGTGTTTCTCTCACAGAACTCCAATCTCAGATGAAGGGAGCATTTGATACTACCGACGTTACCAGTTCTTTTACCAATAAAACTCGTTCAAATAGTTCACTTTCTGCTGGGTATGAGAATTGGCTCGACAATACAGTACAGGAAAATTCTTCGACAATCAATACAGTTGTATGATCTGCGAATGCTCTCAGAGCAGCATATAAGTTCATATGACAGATTCCATTCCTCCGTATTCGCCAATCTGCAGTGACGGTGAATGTACCATGGCCACTTCCACAGGAACTCGACAAATATGCTCGTTCTCTGAATCAATATAATGATGAAATCGATAGAATGGAGAAAAATTGGTGTAATGGAACACCTGATGCCCAGTGTCTCGATCAGAAAACACATGCAAATGTTTCTGCATTTCGTGCGAGTGTCGAGAATGGACTCAGAATGATCGATGAGTATAGGAAATTCCCTGATAAAATGCAGAATTATATCACTTGGCGTCAGCGTTATACGGCTTGGGCTATGTGTAATATTGATGCCATTCAACAATTCACTGGAAAATGGATCAAAGAAAATGGTGTCCGATTCCAGAAGTGGGCAGAGTTCTATGTACTCATGAAGGCAATAGCAAAATCATGGCAGCCAGTTATCGATGTGTTCCGTACGGGAAATGCACAATGTGCCGTCTGTCAGAATCAACGATACACATTGGATTATTTTAAATTCAAACTTATTAGTGCATTTATCCCAAGTGTTCCTGTTATCCAATTCTCGAAATGGCCAGATGTTGTTCTGGATCTCTCTGATGTTCGTCTCGGAATCACAATAGATGTTCCTGATTTCAAGTTCAATGTCACACCGCTTCGTCTTCCGAACTTGCCAGCACTGACACTTCCATCTCTTCCATCACTCTCACTGACACTTCCATCTCTCCCACGTCTTCCTCATCTTCCAGAACTTCCATCTCTCCCAGAACTTCCATCTCTCCCGAAGATGAGTTTTCCACCACTTCCTCCACCACCAAAACTTCCAAAAATGTTTGGTTCAGTTTCGATTGTAACGAATCTTGTGAAATTATATCAGACTATCAAGTGTTATTATCAGAAATCCATGCTCGTTCCAGAATGGCAAGTGGGAGATGTGATTGCTCAACGTACTGCTCGTCAGGGAACTCTTCCGATTGACTTCTTGAATTTACAGTTTCCACAGTTTTCTATACCTACTCTCAGAGAAATTCGCGTTCAGTCACATGTGAATTTCGAACTACGGTCAGATTTTATCACTGAGTTTGCTCGGAATGCCGTGAAGCCACTGAATCAATTCAATACGGATTTGGGTCATTCCATTCCTTCGAGAGTAGTAGAAGATGTGAGTATTCAGACTCCATGAAATGTGAATGTGTCAGTTCCAGCCATCCAGTCCTATCTCGATTCCTCTGAATCTTCGGGTGCAACTATTGGTCAGATGATAGCAAAACTTGATACATATGCAGATGTCATGATGGATGTCTCAGATTTTATTCCGTATTTCCAGAGTGAACTGCTCAAGAGTGGACAATCAACGGATGAACTCAATAAGGCACTCCAGAAGTCACATATTGAATCTGAGAAAGTCATGAATGAACTCCAAGAAAGTACCGATACGCAAGTGAAACTCCTGAAACAATATATCGAGGCAGAAGAGGCGAAAACGAAAGATATCGAGAAACTCATCGATACAATGAAACATCCGAATACACTTCTTTCAGAAAATGATATTGGAACCGCGTCATTCGTCAGTGAAGCCAATGATGCAGGAACAACAGCACTCAGTCGATACAATGAATTCATGAATGCTTCCGTTCAAGATTCTTCCACTTCATCCAATGTTGATACAAGTATGGAGACAGAACGTACTTCTCTCCAGAATCGTACGAAACGTCTGATTGCTGCCGTCACTACAACTACTGTGACTCCAGAAAGTGGATGAATCATAGCAGATGGATATTCTCCGAAGTTCGAGGGAATCTATATTCTGACACCGAGCGGTGTTCAGACCCGACTTTTCGACTACATAGAGCCACTTCTCGGAGATGAGACGGTCGATGTTCTCGATATCGACAAAGACGGAGACAAAGACTATCTGTATCTCATGGATGGTGTCCTCTATCTGAAGTCGAGTCATGCACATGAACCAAGTCAGCAGAAGGATACGACTATTACTATTTCTGACCTTGATCCAACACTTGTACCAGAAGCTCCGAATTTTTTCCAAGAATTCTCAGCGAGTCCTGGACAGATTGAACTCAATTTCTCTGCGGCACAGAACCAAGACCGACAATTCCGCCTCGAATTCTTCGATCGCTATACGGAATGGGATCTCCTCCATATTGATGCACATGATGAAGAGAAAATTCCTCGAAGTGTGGTCGATATTATTACAGAAGATACTTCACATGATACGAGCGCTGATGGTATAACGGTTCATCCACTCGAACGTTCTCTCGATAAGATTTCTGGAACGGATGGATTTATCCTCGAATGACCGAAAGTCACTCCAGTTGCCGCGGGTACGAATTTCTCACTCACCTATGGACGTCCACTCTATACGGGTGAATCCAATGCCCGAATCACATTCACTCTCGGTGATGGAGTAGTGCAGAATCTCACGCTCAAACCATATTCACAGTATATATTCGATGATACACTTTCAGGTTCTCTCACGAGCGGTCGCGTCTATTTCTTCGATACGATGGTGACTGAGAAAACTTCATATGATGATGCTCTCGTTGGTATGCCACTTCTTCCAGGTATGAAAATCTCGAATCTCGGTGGTACGTTCACGATTCGTGATGTGACGCATGATACGAAGACGACTCTCGAATCAGGAGGACAATACCGCATTATGTCTTTGCCGACACTCAGTACTTCGAATATTATTTCTGTGCCGTATGAGAATGGATTCTATAATGCTCGACTTTCGTCTCTCGATTCGAGTGTTCATGCGGGAATCACTCTCTTCACACCGCAGGCATCGCTCGATCACGGTGCTCCAGTGGTTGATATTGCCGATACTATCCGCATCCCAGTCTATCAGACGAAATCCTATATACTCACAGATATCATCACAGAAATCAGTCCATACATGGTCACAGTGGATCCAGATACCACTCAGGATACCAATGATGATGGTATTTATGCGAATGATTACATGACTTCCGCTTCATGAGTCAGTATTACAGACAAAAATCTCACATTTGGTCCATATGATGAGCTCGGAGAATATACGATGAATCTGAAAGTCCAAGATGAATATGGAAATACAACAACCACTCCGATTCACATCGAAGTCTATGCTCCAGTACCACAGATCCAGTCCGTGTCCGCGACAGGAATGCTCTACGGATCGCTTGTGGATGGTCAGAAAAATGAACCAATTCATTTCTTGCGCGTTCGTTCTGGAACGCCAGTGAGTATCATAGCTCCAGAGAGAACCATTTCTCTCGATGACGGTTCATTCGCGACGGGAAGTCTCTTCACGGGAAGTGGTGCTCGATTCTCCTATTCTGGCGGAACATTCGTGATCAATGAACAAAATGGATTGCCGACAGGAAGTGCGAAACTGGATATACAAGTTCTCACGGCAACAGTGGATTCACCGATGAAGTTCCAGTACAAGAGCACGAATGGAAAAACTCTATTTGAGGAATTTCTCTCACTTCCATCGTCTACCAGTATTTCTCTTTCTGCTTCAGAAAAAACAATTCCGAGTGTTATCGTGACAGCCGAGAGTGGATATCGTGCAGAACTTGCGACCCTGAAGGATCCGAATATTCCTGGCGGAGCATATGTTACTGATGATCAGAAACAAGCAATTGCCGCTCTGGCAAATGATGGAAATATCTATCTACTCACTTCTGGACTATCTCTTGTGGCGACGAACAAGAATGGGTATCTCGCCGTCGAAATCCAGAAAAATGGAAAGTCGATTGCAACCGTTCTCTATCAGGTGAATTTCTTCTACATGACGAAATAGTTTCCTTTTTGCTTTTTCTGGACTTCTCCCTATAATCCCGTCAAAATCAGACACATTTGTTGAACAAAAAACCATATAATCCCTTTTTTCATGCTTCCACGAGTTACTATAGTTGGCCGACCAAATGTCGGAAAATCGAGTCTTTTTAATGCTCTTTCTGGTCATCGTATCGCGATTGTCTCTGATATTGAGAACACGACACGCGACATTATCGAATTCAAGATTCATGACAATGAACAAGATTTTTCCTATATCCTTGCGGATTCTGGAGGTATTGTTCAGGCAGATGATGAGACACTCCTTTCTGATGTTCGCGGACGTGTGGATGATGCTATCGAGAGCTCCGATCTCATTCTTTTTGTCCTCGAGTTCGATCGTATCACAGAGTTCGATGAGCATATTGCGAAGAAGCTTCGTCGTTCCAATAAACCGATTCTCGTGGTGGCGAATAAGGCAGATAATCCAAAACGTGCGGTAGAATCGTATGCGCTTCTCGAGCTCGGTCTTGGTGATGTGATCCCAACGAGTCCGATGCAGACACGCGGTATGGAAGAACTCCGTATTGCTATCGCGAAAACCCTTCGTGAACATGGATTCGAGTCCAAGGCAGATACAGAGCTCGAAGATGAGAATATATTGAAGCTCGCGATTATTGGTCGTCCGAATGTCGGGAAATCCTCTCTCGTGAATGCAATTTCTGGAGAGATGCGCTCTATCGTGAAGGATATGCCCGGAACGACTCGAGATGCTATCGATACGATTATCGAATTCCAAGGTGAAGAAATCTGTCTCATCGATACTGCTGGTATCCGTCGAGCGGGAAAAATCGGGAATGCGAATATCGAACAGTGGAGTGTGATGCGCGCAGAGCGCTCTATCGAGCGTGCTGATGTGGTTGCGGTGGTTCTGGATGCATTCGAAGGTATTGCTCATCAGGATGAGCATATCGTCGGCGAAGCGATGAAAGCGAAAAAGGGAATTATCCTTGTGCTGAACAAGTGGGATAAGGTGCTCAATAAGCCAAATGTTGGAAGAGAAACCATTCTCGAGCGATATATGCAGTACCTCGCGAAGAAGTTCGATTTTCTCTCCTATGCTCCAGTGGTGTTTACTCAGGCGATTGAAGGGAAACGCATCGATCTCGTTCTCGAGCATGCGATCAAGATTCGTGCTGAGCGTCAGAAGCGTGTGAAGACGGGTGTCTTCAATAAGTTTCTCGATCAGATTACCTACGATCATGCTCCAACAGGAAACAAGAAATCCCACAAGCCAAAAATCTATTACGGTTCTCAGGTAGATATCAATCCTCCACGATTTGTGATTTCTGTGAACAATGCTGGGCACTTTCATTTCTCGTATGTTCGTTATATCGAGAACAAGATTCGTGAGATTTTCGGATTCGAGGGAACGCCTATCGATATTGAACTTCATTCACGCAAGAGTATCTACAAGGACAAGAGTCCTGAACGTGATGAAGAGGAAGGGGAGAATATGATTCGTCGTGACGATCATGTAGACAAGAAGTTCGCTACCAAGAAGAAGAAAAGAAGATAAATATTTGTCTAAAAACAATATCAAAATGTCTCGCAAGTTTCTCATCATTACTGGTTTTTTCTCATTTCTCGCACTTTTCGTGCAGTGGGGATTTACAGGGTTTTCTGGACTTATTGGAGGTATTTTTCAGATTCTTTCTTGTGGACTCATTGCATCGTTGATTGTCCGAATGCTTCGGGGAAAAGATATTTCTTTTCGTGCCAACTTTATCCGATCGACGCTTGTTTTTGCTTCCGTCATCGGGTTTTTCTCAGGGATTCTACTCCTATTTATCGCATATCAGAACACTTTCCCTGCCGCAGTAGGAAAAGTCATACTGACCAATGGTGACAAAAATATTGTCGTCTATCAGATGTCACATATCGCCACACCAGCATTTTATGCTCAAGTAAAAAATGGAATCACAGAACTTGCTGCATCGGGATATACGATCTATGCTGAGTGAGTCAGACCAGGAACTCCTGAGAATCAGGAACGTTTCGATAAGCTCCTCGGTATCAAGATGACCAAGACACTGTATGAGAATTTTTCGTCTCTTTTCGGACTCATATCCCAAGATGACTCGATCTATGCTGAAGTGGCTACAGGAAGCCTCCAGAATGTGGATATTTCTCTCGATGATATCATGAATCTCATCGGAACAGGTGCTGTAGTTCCTGAATCCAGTCCTATCGACCTCGAAGCAGAAATCGCTCAGCTCGATGCCTCAGAACGAGGCGTTCTGCTGGCTCCATTCATGCGTTCCATGTTGAATTTCTTTCTCAGGAATAATAGTTCCCTTGATTCGCTTGCATCAGGTTTTTCGCCTGAAGTGTTCGATGTGATTCTTCATGATCGCAATGCATTCATCGTCAAGACACTCGAAGCTGATACCCAGAAGAATATTGTCCTCGTCTATGGGGCAATGCACTTCCAGGGAATCTATGATCTCCTCAAAACTCACGATCCAAAATGGAAGATTCTCTCTGTAGAATCTCTCTATCCTTATTCATTCTAGGACGTCAAATCTATCCTCGACTTCCTTTTGATTTCTGAGCAGGTTTTCATATACTAAATTGACCTATTTCAGGCTCTTATTTTCCTATTGATTTTATTTTTCATGGCACCAAAAGATCAAAAACCACAAAAAAAACCAACTCCCAAAGTTCCAAAGATTCCAAAACTTCCAAAATGAGCGAATGTGAAAGTCTATGAGATTACTCTTCGTACCTTTCTCTATCCGATTATTGTTGGGTTTGGTATTTTTGCTATCATCTACGGAATTCGTAACTACTCTACAGAGAAAATCACCTACAATGATGATATCGGACTCAATCAGATTACTCAGAACTATAGTTCTGGAGTCTATGAGGAAGTAGTGATTCAAGGCGCGAATATCCAGGCAAAGAAGAAGGCGACAGAAAATGTCGTGAATGGAAAGGTGGTTACGAGTCGCGAAGTAGATCGAACGATACTTCCGGTAAATCTCGAGATTACTGATATTGGTCTCTCGAATCCAGCCAATCCCACCAAGGTGACTATCAAAGAAGAAGGATGGGGTACTGTTCTGGCAGATCTTCTTCCATCACTTCTCGGAACTCTTCTCTTTATCGTATTTCTCTTCTTCATCATGGGTCGTATGGGTGGTGGAGGCATGGGAAGTCCGATGGCGTTCATCAAGAGTCGTGCTCGTATGTATGATCCTGAGATGGATGAGAAAGTGACATTCGAGAATGTTGCTGGTGCAGAAGAAGAGAAAGCAGATCTCGTAGAGATTGTCGACTTCCTCAAGAGTCCACAGAAATACAAAGACCTCGGTGCGAAAATCCCTCGTGGTATCCTGCTCCAGGGGCCTCCAGGAACGGGGAAGACGCTTCTTGCTCGTGCTGTTGCAGGTGAATCTGATGTTCCATTTTTCTCTATCTCTGGTTCTGAGTTCGTCGAGATGTTCGTCGGTGTCGGTGCTGCTCGTGTACGTGACCTCTTCAAGGATGCTCGTGACAATGCTCCATCGATCATCTTCATCGATGAGATCGATGCTATCGGGAAAAAGCGTTCTCCTGGTATCGGTGGTGGACACGATGAACGTGAACAGACATTGAACCAGATCCTCACGGAGATGGACGGATTCGATAACGAGACCAATGTCATCGTCATGGCAGCAACCAATCGTGCTGATGTCCTCGATAAGGCTCTTCTTCGTCCAGGACGATTCGATCGCAAGGTGACCATCAATCTCCCAACTCTCGAAGACCGTCGCAAGATCCTCGACGTCCATGCGAAATGAAAACCATTCGCTGATGATGTGAATCTCGATAAGATCGCAGCTATCACCGTCGGATTCTCTGGTGCTGAGCTCGGGAATCTCCTGAATGAGTCTGCTATCCTCGCTGGTAAGAATAGTGCGAAAAGTATCACTCAAGAGATGATCCAGAAATCTATCGAGAAAGTCGTGATGGGAAATGAGAAAAAATCGCTCCGCATGACCGAACACGAGAAGAAGCTCACTGCTATCCATGAGATCGGACATGCGATCGTCGGCAAGATGCTCGCACACACAGATCCAGTGCACAAGATATCTATCCTTCCTCGTGGTGGCGCTGGTGGCGTCACTTGGTTCCTCCCTGAGAAAGATAGAACCTATACTTCGAAGGCGAAATATCTAGATGAACTCGCGACTCTCTATGGTGGTCGTGTAGCAGAAGAAGTATTCTTCGGTCCTGACTATATCACGACGGGTGCGAGCTCAGATATCGAGCGTGCGACCGAGATTGCTCGTGCGATGGTGATGCGATTCGGTTTCGATAGTGATATCGGGCCAGAGAATCTCGCTCCGGATATGAGTGAAGGCAACTTCCTCGGTGGTCAGACGAATGCGAAGGTCATCTCTGATAAGACACAGGATCTCATCGATTCGAAGGTGCGCAAGCTCCTTCTCGATGCCTATGCTCTCGCGAAGAAGATCATCACTACGAACAAGGCTCTCCACGAGAATCTCGCGAATGCTCTCCTCGAACGTGAAGAGATGCTTCAGGAAGAGTTCGATGCATTCTTCGAAGGAGTGGAAGGTGTTCCACAGAAAGTCGCAATGTAGTCTATTCCCTCACGAAAGTGGGGGATTTTTTGTATTTTCCGTTCAATAGATCTTTTTCTTGATCTATTAGATAAAATTCATACTATAAAAAAGCCAAAATTACATCTTCTATTCTTTTTATATTTAAAGGTAAGTAGGAGGATTTGCAAAATCCTTTCCTCTCTTTCTGTCTTTAAATATAGGAAGAAGTTGTAGTTTTGGCGAACATTAAGGTGAGCGAGTCCTCCTTTTTGTTTGCCAAAACTCACGTATCCCACTCAAAAAGTGGGATCGATCCATTTTTATAGACTGTATGTTTTGGCGTGTTTATACTGTAGCACGCCTTTTTATGTGACAATATTTCAAAGATAACAATTTCGCACTGTATCATGGAGATAGTATTGAAATAATGTCGAAATTTTCAGAAAATACTGTTGATATGATATTTGCTGATCCTCCGTATTTTCTCTCTAATTGATGAATGACGGTTCATGCAGGACGAATGGTAAAAGTTGATAAATGAGATTGGGATAAATCTACTGGAACAGAAGATGATTTCGCTTTCCATATTCGTTGGTTAGAGGAAGCAAAAAGAATATTAAAACCAGATTGAACGATCTGGATATCTTGAACATATCATAGTATATATCAGTGTGGATATGCACTTCAGATTCTTGGTTTTCATATACTTAATGATATATCTTGGTTCAAGCCTAATGCTTCACCAAATCTTTCTTGTAGGTTCTTTACTGCTTCTCATGAGACAATAATATGGGCGAGAAAGAGTAAAAAATGAAAACATTACTTTGATTATAACTCCATGAAAAATGGTGATTGGTCTGGGGATAGCATCAAAAAACCTGGGCTTCAGATGCGATCTGTCTGGTCTGTTCATCCACCGAAGAACTGGGAAAAAGTACACGGTAAGCATCCAACACAAAAGCCAATCGATCTTCTCAAAAGGATCATCATAGCGTCTACAAAGGATCAAGATATTATTCTTGATCCTTTTTCTTGATCTTGAACTACGGGCATTGCTTCAGAGATTATATGAGAAAGGAAATATATATGAATCGATCAAAATAAAGAATATCTCGATCTCACAATTAAACGGTACAAAGATATTAAATCCAACTCCAAATAATTCTATGACTACCCTCAATCATGATGCCTGGGATATTATATTCAATAAACTTCAGATACTTGGATCTGTGGATAAATGTTGATATTATGACATTACTGCAGATGATATAAAAAGAATCTCAAATAGAGAGCCGAGACTCATGACAAAAATTGATTATGAAGAAGTCTTACCTCAGATTATGAAAGAAAATCAACTCTCTATACTTGCTATATCAAATTGAGTATATAGAATCGCTCGTACTAATCCATTTATCAAAATTGCACCGATATCAAGTGTTGAAAATATAAAAAAGATGATGGTCCGTGATGATATATATACTATCGATCCATTTTCTATTAAAACTGAATCACAAATACTTGACCTATGTGGCGTAAACTGAATATTGGATGAGGTATTTTGAGAAAAATCATATTTGACTATCAGATGAAGAATAAGAATTGATTCTGAAATCGGATTCACTCTTAATTCTACAAAGTATAATATCTCATGAGTACAGATAGAAGTTGATGGTGGTTATGAATGAGACTCATCCATTAACCTTGTGGAAGCAAAGATGTGAGGAAGGGGAAATCTTAGCATAAGGCAACTTCTTTATCCTGAATTATTTTGGAAATCTCATGTTGCAAATAAAGAAATACGATCTCATGTATTACTCTATGAACGCAATATTATTAGATTTATACCATTTTATATAGTCTCAAACTGAGAATATATACTTGATAGCAATAATGAAAAGCAGTTTCAATTTATTCGTCCTGATATTGAAGTATTTGAGATATCAAAAGTCCCAATCAAGGAATGATTTCTGAATTATGATGCTCCATTTCCTCAGGCAGATGATTTTGATAAGGTGGTATCTATGTTTATATACATATCCAGTGGATATAATTCAAAAGATGAGCTCTCAAGGGAGTTTGATATTGTGAGTCGTCAGATAGATTACTATTATTCTGTATTGAGTTTTCTTGGTCTCTGTAAGAATGAACGAGGAGATAGCATAACTCTCACTGAAAGATGAGAACAATTGTCTTGATTATCAAAAGATGAACTTCTCATTGAGCTTGCGAAGATTATATTTTCCTCAAAAATATTTCATGATGCCTACAAATATGGAGTTGATTTAGTTGATGAGAAAGATTTTGATAAATGGAGAATTAGTGGAAGTACGATAAAACGAAGACTTCAAACTGTAAATGCATGGATAAGATACTTTAAGGAGATTTTATAGTATTTTGCTAAATTCTGAGAAGTATAACTTTCTTCTCATCATGCACGAACATATGTTTATATTCAAGAAAGTTTAGTCTCCCCATATCCCATGATCTCGGAGAATATCTCTCTGCTTCTGGGTACAGAGGGTTTCCATGACTTCGAGAGGGATAGTCCTGATCTCATCGATAGTTCCTGCTATTTTTAGGAGTTTCTTACGAGTGACCGGTCAGATTCCTGGTATTTCTTCGAGGATATTCTTCTTCATACTTTTCATACGAGCAGATTTATTCGCTCCGATGGAGAATCGATGAGATTCATCTCGTGCCTTCTGGAGCACCATGAGTTCTCCGGTTCATTTCTCGAAGAGGATAGGGTCACGATGTCCAGGGAGGAATATCTCTTCCTCACGCTTTGCTATGGAACAGAGGGGAATAGAGCGATAATCTATGAGTGATGAACGATGAGATATTCAGTTTTCATCCTCTACTTTCTTATCGTTTATCGTTCATAATTTATAGTTGGATATTCCCGCATCTATTCCTGCTATCGCGCTTGAGAGCTGTCACTTGCCTCCGTCGATGATGATGAGGTGTGGGAAGTTATTCATCTCGAGTCACTCGAGAGTTCGTCGCTTCATGACTTCCCGGTGAGATGCGAAGTCGTCGATATCTCCATCCTTCAGGGATTGGATCTTGTATTTCTTGTATCGAGAAGTCTCTGCCTTCCCATTCACGATGACGACACGAGAAGCATAGGTGAAGTGTCCATCGGTATGAGAGATATCATAACATTCGAATATGATTTCTCACTTCTTCGGTGCTGGATATCCGAGTCTTTCAAGTACGTTGACCATATGTTCTCGAGTGAGCGTCTTGTTCTCGAGTGATGAGAGTTCTTTCTTATATGCATACTCTCTCACTTGGTTGAGTGTGAAAAGTATGATTTCATTCTTTGGTCAGATTTTTGGAGCTTCGACCGTGACTTTCTGTGATTTCAGGAATTCTATGAGTGCTTCATCTTCTATCTCATTCTGGCAGAGGAGGAGTTCAGGTGTATCGTCATTATTCCCATCGGTAGTATATTGTCGCAGGAGGAATTGGGTCATGATATCTGACTTCTCGTCAGCTCAGAGTATGACTTCATGTCTGAGAACTCCGATTATCTGACTATTGCGAATTTGAGTGATTCCTATATATGTTTTATCATACTTTTCATACTGCACAAAAACATCCACATTTCATTCGAGAATATCTCGGACTTTCTGTCGTTCGTGGAGTCACTTCAGGGCTTCAAGTGTTTCCTTGATTTTCTGCGCATCTTCGAATTGGAGATTTCGAGATTTCTCTATCATTTCTCATTCGAGTTCTCGGTAGAGTTCATCAGAATCACCACGCAAGAAACTCCGAGCCCGTGCGAGATTGCCGTCATGTTCCTTCATCTTCCCAGATTCGAGGACACAGGGTGCTGGGCAGAGCCCGATATAGTAATCCATACAAGGAATAGTTCTTCCAGCCTTATCTGTTATAAGTATTTTTTCTCCTCTATCACGTGCGAACTTCATCTTGCAATTGCGAATACGAAATATCCGACGGATTGCACGAACAGATTGCTCTACAGCGCTCACATATGGTCCATAATATTCTCCTCCATCGCGGAACTTCTGTCGGGTCTTGATGAGTTCTGGGACAGGAGAGTTCGTGATCTTGATATATGCGAGATTCTTGTCATCCTTCATGAGGATATTGTACTTCGGCGAGAGGTGCTTGATGATATTGGTCTCGAGTACGAGTGCTTCCACTTCCGTCTCACAGATGATGAGCTCGATATCTTCGATTTTTGCGACCATCTGTTTCTTCGCAGCGCTGAGTTCTGTCGTTCGTTCGAAGTAGGATTTTACACGATTCTTCAGATTCTTCGCCTTGCCGACGTACATGACTTTTCCATCCTTGTCCTTCATCTGATAGACTCCTGGTGCAGTCGGCAGACGAGTGAGGATTCATGCGAGATGTTCTGAGAGTGTCTTTTTTGGCATGGGAGACATTTTATTGGAATAGGGAAAATAGGCAAATTTCTCAATATAAGCACCTCATTTTGACAGGTGCTATTTTTTCTATAAAATGTTTCTGTCATTCTCGGAACGAGAATCTCTTTCCATTCTGCTTATATGAGAAATATGAAGTAAATCTTCAAAAGGTGATTTTGAAAGGGATTCCTACGGAGTGACAAAGGAAATAACTCATAAACTCAACCCATGGCTACAAAAGATTACTATGCACTTCTTGGACTCAAAAAGTGAGCTTCTGATGCAGATATCAAGAAAGCATACAAAAAAATGGCGATGCAGTATCATCCTGATCGCAATAAGGGTGACAAAAAAGCAGAAGCCAAATTCAAGGAAATCAATGAGGCGTATCAGGTGCTCGGAGATGCTACGAAGAAAAAGAACTATGATCAGTTCGGGAATGCGGATTTCTCAGGATTCTGATGAGGTGCTGGTGGGAATCCGTTTGGTGGATGATTCTCTTCTGGTGGTGCCCAGGGTTTTGATTTCTGAGATATATTCTCTCAGTTCGGAGGTGCTGGCGGTCGTCGTGGGCAATCTCAGGATCTCGAATTCGATATCTGAGATCTCTTCGGAGGTATGGGTGGTGCCCAGAGCAGATCTCGCAGGAATCCTGAACCAGAGTATCGTGAAGAAGCAAAGAAACCAGATAATCTCGATGTGACCGAGACGGTGGAGATTCCTTTTCTCAATTTTCTTTTCGATACGAGCATCGATGTGAAGACTGTCTATGGGAAACATCTCTCACTCAAGGTAAAAGCGGGCACGAAGCCCTGAACCAAGTTCAAGATATCAGGGAAGTGACGCACGATGGAAGGCAAAATAGGGGATATGTACGTCATCGTCGATGCGAAGATGCCGAAAATGCCACTCGATACTCAGACAGAGAAGATGATTGAGGCGATTCGCTATCAGATATAATCCTTTACTACTCTGGAAAATATGGGAAAGTAAAAATTTCTCTTGATTTTTCGAGAGAAAAGATGATAATCCCAAGCAATCAGAAGAACTATTGCATATTTTTATTTATTTCGTATAAATATTTGCAATAAGTAAAATATTCTGATAGAATACTGCTATGAATAATGTTGTAAAACTTCATTCTCGTCCAGACTCTCCAGAAGGAAGATTTGAGACCGTGATCGATGTACTTCTCAAGAATGGGAATACTCGATTGGTAGAGGTTCTCAAAAAAGAAAAGAAAGAAACGTCTCCTGATATTTTCTCTGAGATTCTGAAAGTTATTGAGCATTATCTCCAGATAATGCGTGGGAATAATTTTCCACGAGCGGTTCGCTCTATTCTTGGTGAAAATCAGATTTCTTCCAAATTGAGTGCTAATGATGACACATTTGGGCAACCAGACGAGAAAGTAGCCTAAATCAAAAATATTTGCAAAACTCCAAAAACTGATACAATAAAAAGGTATCAGTTTTTTTGACTCCGTTCTATCTCTTCATTGTACCAGAGTCATGACCAATGCTCGTCTTCTCACGCTTCTCGAACGTTGTCCATTGTCACAAGAAGATTGTCACAATATTGCAGTGATTTTTGATGCATTGACCCCAGAGCGTCAGTATCATATCCTCGAGAATTGGGACAAATATCTCATCGAGATGATTATGGTGCGCAAGGAGATCGATGCAGCGAATAAAATGCTTCTCGATGAGGCACTTGAGATGATTGATACACTGAAAGATGCTCAGACAGCACATGAAGCAGAAGCTCGCCTTGCGAAATTCAAGAAACAAAAACAGACGCGTATCGAACTCGAATCTGTACAGAAATACCATCAGGCTCAGAAATTCAATCTCATTCGAAGTATCGCACAAATCGAAGACTAAAGTAACTAAAACATATCCATACAAGGACGCAAGAAAAAATTCTTGTGTCTTTTTGCGTCTTGAGTAATACCATGATATACTCGTTTTATATTCCTTGGTCAGAAGGAATGCTTTAACCTCTTGCAAGAGAACCGCTCAAATAATACGGTTTATTTTGCATTGCAATCATTATCTATGACTGAAAATAGTGTGGAAACATCATGAACATGAGCTGTCCCAGAAAAAAAGCAGATATCTGGTAATACTGTCATGATTTCTGCGAACACACCTCTGGATGGATACAAACTCAAGAATTTCTATATCAACAATGCATTCCAGGGTTTTGTATGGATGATATTTCATTTTTCGGTTGTGTTTTTCTTCACATTCCAATTAAAGAGCATCGCCCTCGTTGGTATATTTCTCGGTATTGCAAATGCCTTTGCTTTTTTCATCGATATTCCAGTGGGGATTCTCCAACGATATTTTTCTACGAAACGTCTTTTTATTATAGCGACTATCTCTCAGCTTATAGCAACAGCAATATTTTTTAGTTTTATCTATAATTTCTTCAGTGTTGTGGGAGATATATCGAAGATTGTCGTTCCTGAAGGTTTTGAGTCGGTTATTGCTTGGTTTTTTGGAAATATATTGAACTGGATATTGATTCTTATTGCATCGATTTGTTATGGTCTCACCAAAGAGATCAATGATATCGCGACATATGGATACATTCTCTCACATGCGAGCCCGAGTGAATACGGAAAAATCCTTGCGCGAAATAATATCACATTTGGTATTGGTACTCTCTCAGGATTGATTGTTTCCTGAGCGATTTTGTCGATTAATCCGACTTTCGCTGTCCTGTCTCTGGGGGTGGTTATCATTGCACTGTTCTTTTTTACGTCTCATTTTTTCGATAATGCGAATGAGACTATCGAACTCAGTGATATTAGTTCTTTCACTATTGCTGTATCGAAACTCAATAAGGAAAATATTCGAGAATACGTCAGTGAGAAGATTTCTGCGGTTGATCTTCCGAAGGTACTTCAGAACACGAAATATATTTTTCTGAAACCGAGAGAAAAACAAATATCGTCTTTTAGTTGGTCGCAATTATTTATAGATACACGAAATTCAGCACAGATTATTCGCAAAATCATGTTCCATGTTCCGATGTATATGGTTATATATTGGACTATGACTTTGGTGTTGATTTTTGGATTCTGGGATACATTTGCTTCTACGTTTCTCATCGACTTTCTCAATAATGTGAAGCCTGGTTGGAGTTATATTTTGCTCGCATGTATTGCAGTTCCAGCTCTCGCACTACAAGAAACGATGGTGAGAATCGCAGAGAAAGTCGGGATAAAGACCGTCGCAATGGTAGGACTCGGACTCTCTGGAATATCACTTATCGTCATGGGGATAATTGGCAATGCTGGTCCAGTTGCAGTGCTTTCTTGTGCCTTTGTGAATAGTCTCTGATATGCTTGTGGTATGGCACTCGGACAGAATGGATTTCTTGATCATTATAACAAGGTATATGCAGAAACTATGGGACTGCAAGAAATAGATTCCAATGCTTCGGCATGACCAATGAAAATCCTCCAGAATGCCGCCAATGTTATCGGACTAGTTTTCGGATGATTTATTCTCGAAGTGCTCGGTTATCAAGGATTCTTTATTCTTTTTGGTATTGGTATTCTAGCGATACTTGGATGGAGTATCCAGAAAAAAGATGAGATCGATATCTAGTACAGAGTTCTAATTCCATTCAAGCGTTACAGATCGATTTCTAATAATCTCCACCTCGAGTTCGCGGAGGAGATTCATGATGTTTTTTCCTTTCAGGATGATTTTTTGTGACCAGACATCATGCGTCTTGTTCCAGATATCTTTGTCGAATGCGAGAAATACAGAATCATCTTTCATAATCTCAATTTTGTTCACGAGTTTTGCGACAATATCTTGTACTTTCGTTTTCGATGGATCATGAATACGGAGCGTGACGAAGTTGGTGTATGGTGGGTAATTGAAGTTCTTGCGTTCCGTACTCATATAGGAGAGAAAATCTTTATAATTTCCTTCCATACAAATATCGAGCAGAGTATGTTTCTCGAGTTCCGTTTGGATGATGATATTTTTTCCTGATTTTTTCGCATAATCGAAAACATGGAACAGTTTTTCTTCCATCTGGTATTCGGGTATGGTGAGGTCAGATTCAAAAAGTGCAAATACGACGTATTCTATTTCGGGATTCTGAATAATACCAATCGCAGAATAGGTCGAGAGGATAATATTGCTTTCCTCGATGAGGGAGAAAATATTTTTCCGTTCTTTCTTGTTATCCGAATCAATACGTGAAAGAGTGATATCTGGAAAGAGTTTCTGAATATCCGTCTCAAGACGTTGGATACCAATACCAATCGCATCGAATCCATATCATGAACATTTCGGACATTCGTGCGGAATGACGGATACATAGTTGCACTGATGACATATGAGTCTCTTCGTTGGTGATGTGTGATATGCGAGGGCAATATCACAATAAGGACACATGATGATGTGTGAGCAATCACGACAAATCCAGGCTCTTCCAGAACCGCGTCGATTATGGAAAATAAGTATCTTTTTCCCGCGTTCATTCACATCTCGGATTATCTCATGAAGTTCGTGAGATATCAGTGGAGCCTGGAGAAAGGTATTTCTCAGAGAAACTCGTGTGATGATATTATCAGAGCTCATCTTCTATAAATTTTACAAATCCTCGAACGTTCTCATGATTGTGGTAGATAGAAGCATATCGGAGAAATGCGACTTCATCGAGGTCACGGAGCTTGCGGAGTATATCACGTCCAATTCGTTTCGAAGTGATTCATTGCTTGTTCTGTGCCCACTCATTCTCGAGTGCATTGATGACATTATCGATTTTCTCAGGATTGTATTCTCGTTTTACGAGTGCTTTCATCATAGAATTCACGACTTTTGCGCGGTCGTATGGTTCACTCTCTCCTGATGATTTTGTCACCATGAATGAGACGAATTCGAGACGTTCGAAAGTGGTGAATCGGGCACCACACTTCTCACATTCTCGACGTCTACGGATTGCCTTTCCATCTTCGGTTGTACGTGAGTCGATCACCTTTGTATCAAGATTCTTACATTTCGGACATTTCATACTGAGAGAAAATAAGGGATAAGATAGGGAAACTGATGCAGGGAAAATTATTCTGTAATCTGAACTTTTTCGTACTTCGTATATGCATGGACTTCTGGACGATACATGAAGTAGGAAGTTGCAGGAGGAAGGAGGTAATTTCATACTGTATTCGGACGAACATAGTATGTGTATATCCGCTCATTACCATATCCATAATCAACATGCGTAAGCATGCGGTCATCTCGTGATTCGGTATAGTTCCACCAGTCACTCGAATTCGAATGTGTCATGGCACTTTCCGTTTTGAAGTTCGAATTGATCGGTCTCCAACCAGCAGGATAAAAATCTTCTATCGTGAGATTGTACCAAGAATTGTACTGATTCGTATTTCCAGGAATAGTCGATTTGAGAGTAACTCGATAGAGTTTTCATTTCTGGAATGTTCCATTTTTCACTGGAGTTGCCGAGACAAATGTTCCATCTTTTTCTATACCTTTCGATTCATCAATAAGTTCGAACGTTCGAGAAATACTCATACCGAGAGCGCTTTTTGCTGGCATATCGAGAATACTCTTGGTTCGATCACGAGTCGTGATAGTGATATAGAGAGGAAGTTTACTCTCATCTCGTTTCAGTGTCAGTGTAGAACCAATTTTCTCACGAGTGGTATCGATTTGCATTATTGGATGTTCAGGGGTGAGAGTTGCATCAGCGATAATAGCATCACCACGAAGTGCCATAGCATGTTTCTTCGAGATAGCATTAGAAGCCTTATTCGCTTGTTTCACGAGCGCTCGGAATATCTGGATTTTCGCTTGCGTCGAGACATAGTATGATGTGAGATCAGCATCACGCACAATCCTGTCGATGAGTGCTAATGCTTTCACATCATCACCACGGTCGATAAGAAGTTGTGCATAGATTCACTCGTCAGCGTTTTTATCCCAATACCAATAATCATTCGTCGATCCTGTTGCGAACATGAGATTATCGAGCTTCATCGCTATCTCTGGGGAATAAATAGTGAGAACATGGGCGGCATAGGCATATGCGAGATATCCATGTCGAGAAAGCTTACTCGTATTGATAGTTTTCCAGTTTTCGAGTGCTTCTGGTGTACGACCAAGAAGTGCAAGAGTCCACACGGCTTCCGCAAAACTATTCTCATCTTCTCGATAGGTAGAGAGATTGTTGATGATATAGTTGGCGCCATTTTCGAGCGTTTCATCAGGAACTTTTTGTCCGAGATTTTTGAATGTCACGAGAGATCTCAGAACATATGGTGTAATATGACTTTCTGCTTCATTCTCTCACTCCCAGTATACCCAACCGCCACTATAGTGTTGCATGCGAAGGATTTTCGCAAGTCCGTTTTTGACGTTCTCTGTGGCCTGTGCACGATCGATATTGATACCCAGAGAATCAGAAAATGCGAGAGCAAGGGCATTTGGCAGAGTAGAACCAATCGTTTGCTCGATGCAACCGTATGGATATTGTACGAGAGACTTTATGGCTTCAGAGAGCTGGGTGGCATAGGATGGAGAAATACTGATGGAGACCTTGGAACTTGCGAAATCAGTGCCAGAATCCGTTTTCGGTAAGCTGTATGAGAGGGAAGTTCCTGTAAAGAGAAGAATAGCGCGAGACGTGCTTTCTATCTCAGGAATTGGTGCAAATCGAAATGAGCTGGTATAGCTATCAAGAAGTGTCTCTTTTTCTCGGAGTTCTATCGTATATGGAACATCTCCTGACCATCATCCTTGTGCTGAGAAGGGGAAATCTCGAGAAATGGATGTATTTGGATTCAGTGTTACTTCGAGATTTTTCCGGATAACACTTGATCCAGTTCCGATGATAGCAGTGAGAGTGGCTCCAGTGATTTTCTTCGTAGAATTGAAGACGCTGGCGGTGATGGTACTCGAATCACTCGGACGAAGAATCATCGGTGCATGTGTCTCGATCACATAGTCTTTGCGAACCTGAATGGTTTTCTCACTCACCGCAAAATGTGCATCCTTGGTATTGGCGATGGCGATGATACGATAATCGGTCACATTATCTGGAAGCTCGAATCGGACACTGGCTTTTCCAGAAGCATTCGTACGAACACTTGGATTATAGTAGGCAGTATTTTTAAAGAGGGAACGCGATGCTATCTCATTTCCTGCTCCACCCTTATCTCCACTTCCTCCGTTGGATCATTTTCTCGAGAGCCAATGATTGCGCTCAATACCAATAAATGAAAGCGCTGTCTTCATGGTGAATGGGTATTTCTGATAGAATTTCGGGAGAATATCGAGATCGATATTTCCGAGAAGGCGAATAAGGCTCTCGTCGACGACCATGACGGCGACTTCTCATTGGAGTGGATTTCCAGAACGATCAGTGAGTGTCATATCGAGATTGACCGTCTCGCGATTCTTATAGGTTTCTTTATCAGGATTGAGTGTGAGATTTCCTTTTTTCTCGGTATAATCTGATACGATTTCTCCATAACCAACAGCGTAGCTGCGGTTCGATTCTGGAGAAGATGGATTCAATGCGACAACTCCAATGTATGCATTCGGAATCATGGTATCATCGACTCTGTATTCTCGTGTGAAAGTGTTGCCTGAGAGAGTGAAATATTCATGGTTGATAACCCCTCACTTTTCTACGGTCATAAGAATATGTGAACCTGTGAAGGGAACTGTTACAAGGACTCGCGCGGTTTCTCCTGGTTTGTAGACGGTTTTTTCTGGAATGACTCGCAGTGCTGAACCCTTCATGTTCGTCATATCTCCAGCTACATAGAATGTTGTCTCTGAAACGGCAGAATCAGGAACTGTGGCTCATGAGAGCGCTATCGGTGAGACGCGGAAAAGATATTCTCATGATGGATATGCGATGAGTTTTTTCGTGAATGTATCACTGCTCACTGCACCACTGGCGATGACTCGGTCAGCACTGGTGGTGACATTGATTTTTCCAGCACGGATATCGTCAACAGGAGTTTCCCTATACTCACGATAGACGATTTCATATGTATATTTTCCTGTGAGACTCGCATCCCAAGAACCATATTCTGGCTTCAGGTTTCACTGAAGTTCTTCTCCATTTTGGAGGATTTTTTTCTTCGGTGTGAATGTGAGGGGATTATTGGGAGAAAATGATTTGTATTCTGCAGGAAGTTTGACAACCAGTGTACTTGGTGTGGTAACTTCTTCTCCAGAAAGAGGATCTTTGACGATGATTTCTGCTGTGTACTGATAGTCACTATAGAATGAAGTATAATCAACTGGCACACTGAATACACCATATCCATCCTGATCTATCATGCCCGTTCATTCGGTGTAGTATTCGAGAGAAGGTTCATAATAACATCCCCAGAAACAGTCCGTCCAATAATCATCCGCGTAGTATTCACTTCGATAGATTCGATATGTGAATGGTGTGTTCTTCATTTCAGTACCATTGTAGTATTTTGCTTTCACTACGCCTTCGAGTGCGAATTTCCCTTCATACATATCAGTATACCAAGGATTGTTCGGATCAGTATTTACTTTCTTACGAAGATTTTTGATGCTTCCATTTTCGATATCAGGACTTCTGAGTTCTACGTTTGCGGTGAAGGTTGGATTCTTGAAGACTTCCACTTGGAAGTTTGCCCAACCATTTTGTACGTATTCTGTCTGATCGAGAGTCGCAAGGGAAATAGTATACATTCCGAGCGTTGCATCTTTTCCGAGATTGAGATCGGCACTGATGGTACCGAATTCATTTGGCTTCAGGGCAAGTCTACTTATTTCTTTTCCCATACTATCTGAGACTATAACATTGAATGAGACGTCTCCAGGAACCTTGAGTGCAGTGCTATTTTCTCGGATAATTCCATGGATATGTACGGTCTCGCCAGGAAGATAGAGTTTTCTTTCAGTATGGAGATATGCAGTGTATTTTGATCGAGTCTCATAGGAGTAGTCGGATTCTTTCATTCCGAAATTGTAGCCAGTGATTCCATCATTCCACGTACTGACGAGGTATCAGAGATGATTGTTACTATCTTTCGATTGCACCAGAAAGCTCTCATATCGTCCCTCGTATTCCCACCAACTCTCGAATGAGAGACTATATGGACTCGATTCATATCTATCGAGTCAAGAGAGACTACTCAGAGACACATCGAGAAAACCTTCACTATTCGTGCGTCCGAGCACAACCCCCGTCGCGAATGCCTGGGAAGTGAGAGGAATATATTCGCGAGTTGTCTCATTGGTATTCTGATTCCACTGTTCATGATATGTGCGAGTTACATTTCTCATGACGGTTATTTCTTGATTGGCAACTGGCTCTCCCGTCTTGATATCTGTCACGAGAAACATCATCTTGCCACTCGCATCAACCTTCATCGTGATATGGCTATCCATAACGGTAAAAACAAGTGGTTTTACCGGCTTCTGGAATCCATTGATATCGTCTCGATTGGTGAATGCAAGAATATACATACCCGGATCGAATTTTCCTCAGGCGACTATTTCTCTGACATCAAATGTTGACATGTATCCTGTAGACGTGAGGTTGACATCTTTCTTGACACAACCATATGCATCACTTCCATGAAGCGTGCTATATACCGCATCGAGTGAAGAACCAGTTAAACTATCGGCAAGTATGCGTTCCATACGAGCGTATGATTCGAGTGGAAGATGACACAGTTTGACACTGTAGGCATTCTTTGGAGCCTTGAGAGCATAGAGCTTCGTTGGTATTGCTTCATTCGGACTATAGTAGGTGCGATTGTCAGGGAATTTCAGAGAAAGAAATGGTTCTTGTTTCGGAGTGATGGTGTATTGTAGATCTATACTTCTTCCATAGATATCTGTGAGATTTGTGAGAGAGAAAGTCACTTCTTTTCCCTCTGCAAGCGGAAGTGTGAGAATTGCATGATCTGGAGTGAGAACAAGATTATCTGGAGTGACAGCAATATCAGGACTGATATTGAGACTTTTGAGAAATGCGATTTTCGCATTGGAACGATTCGCGATATATGCAGGACTGTAGAGTGATCCAGTATCTTCATAGATTGGATAGGAGAAATCGAATTCTATCCGACTCTGCATATCGTATTCTGGCGAGAGAACTTCCAGGGTTGATCCTGTTGCTACGAAAGCATCGAGATTTCTGTCTTCGAGCACACGATATACCCCATTCACTCCACCGATAAGACAGACATGAGATTTTGAGGTATCATAATCAAACTGCACATTCATGTTCATGATCTGCCCGTTCTTGGTCAGAGGTTTTGTTGTCGTCGGGAATATCGGAGAAAATTCTTGCCAAGAAGATGAGAGATTACAGGCAACATTTTTGTCGTAGTTCACGAAGTAGCGAATATGCTCTGGAGTGTACTTGTCGAATCCGAACATAGAAATCGCATAGGTACGGTCGCGCGGTGTACCAACAGGTGTGATATTGAGTGATCTTGGATATTCGAGTGGAGTGAGTGTGATATCTCGCGGGAGTCGATAACGAGTTGTTTTCTTCTCATTATATGTATCCGAATTGAGTGTGATGGATTGTCATTTCTCGAGACCAGGATAAAAAACCTGTATATGTTCACCAGAAATAGTCACAGAATATTCTCCCGAAATTGATGGATTATCTATGAGAGCAGATGTACCAAATTGAAGTGATTCTCGGATCGCTTTCTCATCGATGATTGGTCCTCCCGTGAGATTGACGATGAACTTTGGTCGCGCAACAACGAGATCGAGCGTGTCACCTTTTTGCTCATCTGATCCGAGAAATGGATAGGTGAGCGTCTCGGCACCAAGGACGTAAGCATAATAACCGAGCGCGACGACTCAGATAAGTGCGAGAAGAAGGAGGAAAATACGACTCAGTGTGCGCATAGGTGAAAAGATGATTGAAATACGCTTAAACTTTCCTGATTATAGTGTTTTGGTACGCCTTTGCAACACAAAATAGTGGATTTCTCTAGACTTTTCCGAGCGCTTTGGATTGCAGAAAATCGAAAAATAACTAATATCCATCTATGTCTGAAAATATTGATTTTTCATTCCCTTGGGAAACCCTCATTTCTTGGTACGAAAAAAATGGTCGTCATCATCTTCCTTGGCGGGATTATTCTGTTGCATGAAATATATGAGGAATATCTTCCGAACATCTGCTCTATAGGGTTTGGCTCTCAGAGATATTTCTCCAGCAGACACAAGTGGATCGAGTGATTGGGTATTTTCAGAGAGTTCTCGAACGGTATCCGGATATGGAGTCTCTTGCTCATTCTGATTATGATGAATTCTTTCCGTATTATCAGGGAATGGGATACTATTCTCGTGCGAGAAATATTCTCAAAACCGCGAAAAAAATTGTAGATGAAAATGCAGGTATTTTTCCAAGAGATATAGCTCATCTCAAAAAACTCCCAGGAATCGGAGAATATACAGCACGCGCGATTCTCGCATTTGGGCTGGGTGAACCGTATCTTGCATGGGATACGAATCTGGAGAAAGTATTTTCTCGGTATTACCATGGGAGAAAGGATCAGAAGCTCTCACTCGAAGAGAAAGAAAAAATAGAAGAGAATTTTCGAGATTTTATCGCAAAGAAAAACGGAATAGCTGATCGAATACAGACAGTCCGTGCTCTCAATAATGCACTTATGGATTTCTCTTCTGGGATGGATCTGAAGAATCCCCAGAATATAGATTGGGAGAATTATCCGATACGGTCAGGGGTATTCTATAATACTCAGTGATCACTAGAACCACAGGAAATAAAAGCTACAAAAACATTTCCTATTCCTGATGCTCGTGTGGTATTGATTCTTCATCGGGATCACCAGGTATATTTCTCAGAGAAATGAGGTGAAAAATATACTCCATTTTTTCTCCCACCCGCACTTCATCGTGATATTCGTCAGTATGTCCAAGAACAATTCCGAGAACGTTATAGTGTCGAACTTTCCGTCCGTCCGATTCATCGGAAATGGCTTTCAGATGAGGGAATTCCTTATATCATGATGAATGCTCAGATTCAAGTATGATTTCATTCCCAATTCCAAGAGTTCTCTAAAATAGAAGCAAAAAAAGTGCTTCATGAACTCGGATTCGTATAGCTCTTTTCAAAATTCAATTATGTATATTCTTGCTTTCGAAACATCCTGTGACGATACTTCTCCGCAGATTGAGACACTTCGAGTTTATGAAATACTATAATTTTACTTTTTTGATTATTTAGTTAAATTAGAGATTATGAAATACCATGAAAATACATTTAATAGAAGTATCTTTACTCAGATATTATCATGAGAAGTAGTAGGTGTTATCTTATTAACTACAGAACGTTTCTTTGTAATACTGACAAATAAACCTGCAAGACCTGGACATACTCTCATTATTCCAAGACGATGTTGAGTTCAATATAGTCAATTTAGTAGAGAGGAGCTATCTGAATTTGGATTAGTAAAACAATTGGTGATTCGAGCATTAGAAGAAGCATATAAAATTGATGATACACTCAAGATCGGTGAACACGTGTCATGATTTGAAATACGAAATCATTATCATATGCATCTCATTCCTGCTGAGAAATGAGAACAAGTAAGCTTGCAATGAACCAGAGAAGTTTCTCTGGATGAAAGAATGAGTGAATGATCTAAGATTATTCCTATTCTTAAAAGAATATCTTGAGAGTATCCTGAATTACAATGTTCTTTTAAATAATTCCTATTTTGTATATTCTTGCTTTCGAAACATCCTGTGACGATACTTCTGTCGCGATTCTCCGGGATCGTGAATGTATTGCCATGTCGACTCGAACCCAACTCGAACATGATGTCACTGGTGGTGTTGTTCCGGAGGTTGCTGCTCGTAGTCATGCGAATGCGATTTTTCCTTGCATTGAGGATGTTCTGACTGAGACAGGACTCCATCTCGAAGATATGGATTATATCGCTTGTACTCGCGAACCATGACTTCTTCCATCGCTTCTGACAGGAATGACGGTTGCCAAAACACTCGCATTGTCACTCGAGAAACCACTTATCTGGGTGAATCATATCGAAGCACATATGTTCGCGAATTTTCTCGAGCGCGAAACGGATGATATTCATTTCCCGAACGTGACTTTGACCGTTTCCGGATGACATACAGAGATTTACCTCTGGAGAAGTATAGATGAATTCGAACTGATTGGTCAGACTCGTGATGATGCAGCGGGGGAATGTTTCGATAAGATTGCAAAAATGATGGGGCTTGGTTTTCCTGGCGGTGCAAAAATCGCGAAACTTTCCGAAGCATTCGATATTCGTGCGTCAGAATCGGAGAAAAATCAGGCAAAGACTCTTTTTCCACGTTCCTATCTGGAGAAAGATTCTTTTGACTTTTCTTTCTCTGGAATGAAATCCGCCGTGAAACGATATATTGACACCCTTGGAAAAATTACGGAAAGTGATATGGAGATGATTGCGTATGCATCCGAGCAAGCGATAACCATGATTCTTTCAGATAAAATTATTGCTGCAGCAGAAAAATATAATATTTCATTTCTCTGCCTTGCTGGTGGAGTGAGTGCGAATACAAGATTGCGAGATATGATTTCCCGAAAGGCCCAGGAGAAATGATATGCCTTCATTGCACCGAAGAAAAATCTCTATTCCATGGATAATGCGGCCATGGTCTGAATTCGAGCATATTACACCATAAAAAATACTTAGAAATCCAAAATAGCACTTTTCTAATACTGAAGCTCTTTGTTTGTCAAAGAGATTTCTTTTTTTTCGTTGATTTTATCAGCATTTCTCCTAAAATTCTTTCGTATTTATTCTTTATATTTTTCTTATGACACCAGCAAAAAAAGTTCATACAGATGAAGTTTCTCGAATATCCAATTCTCAAAATGGATGAATCAGTAATGTTCTCATACTCAGTGTTCTCGTTATTTCTATTGCGCTCAATGCTATAGCAGTATATCTTCTTATGGGATATACATTTTCATTTTCTTCGACGAGTGATACTCTCGGCATGAAACGCGCGGTTCTCGAAGTAGAATACGACAAAGTAGGAGGAAAAGAGAACTATGATATGCTCACTCAAGCACAACTTATCCAGTTCAAACAAACACTTCCTCAGCTCAAGGAATATCTCAAATCACAGGGTGGAGATATCGGCGGCTCTACAGGAACGAATACTACTACCACTGTTGATCTATCAAAAACTCTTGATGCTACAAAGATAGCAAAAATCGCAGAAAATGCTGCTATCGAAGGAGATGTGAATGCGGATATTACAGTCATCGAATATTCTGATATGGAATGTCCGTACTGTCTCAAACAATATCATACTACAAAACTCAAAGAAAAACTTCTTGCTCAATATGGTTCAGGAGTGAATTTCGTCTTCAAAAATAGTCGTGGGGTGAATCATCCAGGTACTGAAGCGAAGGCTATTGGTGCCCTCTGTGCTCAGAAAGTTGGTGGCGATCTCGCGTATATCCAGTACTACAATGCTATTCTCGCAGGATCTCCAGATGGGAATAATGTCTATGCAGTATCGAAGCTCGCAGACCTTGCAAAATCACTCAAGATTGATACAAAAAAATGGCAAACATGTTATGATAATAAAGAAACTCAAGATATATTCGCGGCTCAGACAGCTGAAGCAAGCTCATTCTCTCTCGATGGTACACCTGGAACTCTCATCATCAACAGAAAAACAGGGAAATATGACACTGTTGCTGGAGCGTATCCATATGAGACGTTTACACAGAAGATTGATGAACTGATGAAGTAATTTTTCTTCCCAAATAAAAACCTCCAATTGGAGGTTTTTATTTTCTCTGCCAGTCTTTCGGAAACCGATTCGAGATCATATCTTCTTTTCTCTTCTCGAGTCCGATGGGGACTCCTTCGTATTCGATGAGAACATAGTCATCTTCTCCATCACTTTCGAGAGGATTTCCTCGGAGATACATATCGAGTTCGACCTCATCTTGGAGTGTATATTTCTCAGTGTTTGAAGTGTCGAGAAATGGAAATGCCCAGATATTCGGTTCATATTTCCCATTCACGATATTCCCGATATATTCCCCGTAGCGCATAGGGAATATCTTCTCACGGAGTGGTTCTCCGACTTTTGCATTCGCGACAGCGAGGACTTTCCCTTCATGTTCATAAAGAGTGATTCATTCTATTTCTTTCCATTCACCGAGTCGTCCATGGAATCGTCCGAGCGCAGTGTTTGAGGTTTTGAATGAGGATTTCTTTTCAGTTTTCCATGAGTTATCTACTTCGCTTTCTTTTCTCTCAAGGGAAGCGATTTTTTGTATCTTGGTTACGAAGAATCCGCCAGTTTTATCGATGTGTGGCCAGTATTTTTTCTGAAAGAGTATTTCGAAGGCTCCTGGATATTTCTCCATCATGGCATTCACGACTCATTCGTTCTCTAGGAGATTGAGTGCACAGGTGGAATATATCATCTCACCACCCACCTTCAGTGCATGGAGTGCCGCATCAAGGAGTCGTTCCTGAAGTCTTGCAATTTGCTTGATATTCTTCAGATGCCAGTGTTTTACAGCATCAGTACACTTGTAGAGGGTTCATTCGCCGCTACATGGTGCATCGAGAAGAATTCGGTCGAAAGTCTCAGGGAAATTTTTCCAGTATTGTCCAGGATAGAGGGTAATGGCTACATTCGGCGTGTGCATGCGCTCAAGGTTCTGGAGCAGTTGAGGAATACGTTCGCGCGTCGGTTCGTTTGCGATAATGAATGAGTTCGGGAAATATTCTGCAAGTTGAGTGGTTTTTCCACCAGGACTGGAGGCCAAATCTAAGATGAGGAAATTCTTTTCTTGAATTGTATGATCCGCAAGAATATCAACGGGTTGGGCAGCTGCAAGTTCCTGGATATAGAAATTCCCGACCAAGTGATCGAGAGAAAAACCGATACGTCGCTCGAGCGGGTCGAAGTCTTCTCTGCGATCCAGAGAAAATACATTGAAAACATTCGTCGGATGAAGAATCCAACCATCTTTTTCGAGACGAATTTTCACTTCCTCTATCATATCGGGCTTGATACGAATCGTTCGAGGAATCGAGAGTTCGATGGATGCGAGGAATTCCTGGAGTTCTTCAGGTTTCTCTGAGAAAAAGTTCTCACGGAAGTAGTCGACGAAGCGGGGATTGATCATAAGAATAGAAATTATTGTCATTTCGACTGGAGTGTAGTGGAATGGAGAAATCTTGTTCCTGTCATTCCTGACTTGTTCAGGAATCTAGTATTTCTTATACAGAACGTACTTTTGTAACCAAAAGTACCAAAAGTTCTTGAGCTTCTATGTCTCATTTCCGTATGTGTATTCCACTCGATTTCCTAAATCACAAAAACTCGGTTTCACCTCAAACAGTTTGTGATTTTTTACGGAAATCTTCATGGACACATACAAGAAATTCGCATAACGAAGCTTATGAGCGGGAAACTTCGTCGACAGAAAACTAAAACTCACAAAAGAAAGAAGCAAAATTGGGAACGAATAGATTTTAAATTTACCCCCACACTTTTTTTGTTTCTCTTTCGAGGTCGCGTTCTTTGAGTACTTGTTTCTTTTCCCATTTCTTTCGTCATTTTGCGAGGGCGATACGCACCTTGAAGAGATTTCCTTTGCTATATATTTCGATGGGTACTACCGTTGCACCCATTTCTTTGACTTTCTGCGAGAGTCTCAGGATTTCTTTCTGCGAGAGGAGGAGGAGTCGTTCGCGTTTTGGGTCAAGTTTTGTTGTGGAATTATTCTTGTATTCGGATATGTGACACCCGACGAGAATCGGTCGTCCAGAATGGGTGTTGATATAGGAACCCTTGAGATTGACTTGTCCGAGGCGTATACTTTTTGCTTCTGCTCCAGCGAGCACAATCCCTGCTTCAAATTCCTCGATGATCTCATAATCAAAAAGGGCTTTTCGGTTTTCAGCAATGGTAGTGTTTGTTTGCTTTCACATGGGCGGGATTATATGGAATTGCGTGAAAATGTCTATATTTTACAGAAAAATAAAAAATGTACTTGTCAATATAATAATATGTGGTAAAATAGACTCATCAAAGTTTGGAAAAACGAAAGCATACTTTCGTCCTCTTCACTGTATTGCATACAGATTTTCCAAACTTAGGAAGTCATCATTCATTCTGATAAGAGAATAAATTCTCTTTCCTCATTCTATTCGACTATGAAAAAAATATACATATACATAACATTTCCCGTTTTTGCATTTCTCTCGAGCGCATTTCTCCCTGTATATGCTGATTGATCCGAGAAATCAGACAATCGTGAGAATGCTGGATTCAATAGCACTCATTCTGAACATCCACCGCATGACCATCATGATCCTGATCATCTGAAGTACATCCGTACCAGAGATGAGAAGAAAAAAAAGAAACTCCATTAATTTGATGGAGTTTTTTCTAATGTAGAAACTGTTGTTCTAATCTCATGTGTTAATCTTGAAGATTTAGTTTTTCCCAGTAGGTTCTCTTGAACTAATTGTAAAAATATATTTAATAGTTTTGGATCTTTTCATGTTTTGTCATATATAGATAAAAAAGCATCAATTGTTCCGTCCCATTTCTGTTGTATGTCTTTTCATGAATCGAGTTTTGCATTGAATTTCAGACTTTTCACTTTGTTTATATTGGGTGAATCTCCAAAGGAAAATATCGTGATATTAAGGCAAGCTAATAGATAAGCTATTTCCTCATTATTCATATGAGATATGAGTTCTTTGATTATTTCTTCACGATGTTCTGTAATTTCCTTATGGCTATTCATTGGTCGATAAAATAAGGGCTTGTGGCTATTGTAACGCAATCTACTTTCTGAAGCAAATTTCGAATCAATTGCATCTTTTTTTCTTCTCTGATGAAGTCGAGTTCAGGAGCGAAGATATCGAGATCCAGATTGAGAACAGTATTTCCACTTGGAGAATAGTCCATGTATTCCTCGATTTCTGTCTCGTTCTCGATGCGAATCATTTTTCCGATGAGCCCACTTCTGAGCGCGGGTTGGATATAGTTACCAACATTACAAAAAAGATTGGTAAATTCCCAAGAATATTCTTCATTTTCCAGAGCTTTTTCGAGATCGAAATCATTCTCATTTTCCCAGAGATCTGAATGTTCATCGATGTGTATGAGTTCGAATCATGGTTGTATGATTCATCTTCTCACGGCATCAATCCAGAAGTAGAGAGCGTGATTGTGATTGTCGAAGATGGTGATTGGTGGGATAGATGAGTATATTTGCACAAAATTCTTGAGTCCTACACAAGATCTCAGTTTTCCATTCTCTATTTCTTCGAAAACAATATTTTCCCCGATTTGCACGAGAGAAATATCTCACTCAATAAGACTTGGAATAGTGAGAATCGGGGATTTTCCATATTTCTGTGTCCGTTCCTCCCAAACAAAGGCATTATTTCCAACTCTTTCCATGATGATATTCTCTTTTTCGTACAGCATTACATATTGAGGATAGCAATCAGTTCTTCTTTGGCTTTTTCGAAATCGTCATTCACCAGACGAATATCATAAAAATCCTGTTGTTCGAGCTCAGTCATGGCAGTTGCAAGTCGAATCTCGAATTGTTCTGTTGTCTCTGTTCCACGACCATGGAGTCGGCGTTTGAGTTCATCGATGGAAGGAGGCAACAGAAAAATAGTAATTACTTTATATCATTCTTCTTCCATGAGTGGCTTGAGGTGAGTCATGCCTTGAGGTTCAATAATATATATTGGTGTCTTTCATATTTTTGTAATACGTTCGAGTTCACTTTTTAGTGAACCATAGTAGTTCGTATGTACAATTGCATATTCAAGAAATTCATGATTATGTATTTTTTCTTCAAACTCCTTTTGAGTTACAAAGTAATAGTCAACTCCATTTGTTTCTCCGGGGCGAGGAAGTCGTGATGTCATACTAATACTTTCTTGTATATATTCTTCACAGATTGGACGTACTGTATCCCAGAGTGTATTTTTCCCGACACCAGCAGGACCTGAGAGAATGAATACTTTATTTTTTTTCATGTTTGGATTATAGAGAAAAATAGGTTTTTGCAAGAGTACACGAAAGAGTCAGAGTTATAAGGTTTATCGTATTTTCCATTTCTCGATTTCTTCATCTGTCAGTGGAGTGATAAATTCTGATTTGTAGAATCTTTTTTCGAGAATCCGTGAGAGATTCGTCATATTTTTCCATCGGAATCATTCCTCCTTTCTCATACAGGAGTTATCGAGACAAATAGTAGTTTTTTCGATTCATTCTGGGATAGTGAGCTCTCTGTTTTCTATCATTCCATTTGCTATCATATATTCGGCAATGTGATGAAAAATCGGTCCTGCACCGCTCACTCATGAGACGTCTTGCATGGGACTCTGGTCTGCATTCCCGACCCATACACCGATGATTGCATCTGGATGATATCAGATAGTCCAATTATCATGGAAGTCAGTACTCGTTCCTGTTTTTACGGCTATTGGGATTGAGGTATTCAGGATACTCGATATACCGAATGTTTTTGCGCGATTCTTTCCATCTGATAGGATGTTATAGAGGAGAAAATGAGAACCATCATTGAGAGAAAGAAGGGAAGTATATCACTCTACAACATTCTCGAGTGTGAGTTCGACACTTCCGAGCGCAATTCCATAGCCATAATATCCAGCATCATGATCGAGTTTGAGCCCACTTTTTTTATAGGTATCATATATCTTCCCGATTCCGATTGATTCAGAAAGGCGAACACTAGCACTATTGAGTGAATTTCCAAGGGCTTCCTTGAGACGCACGGGGCCATATGATTTTGGTACGTAGTTTTCTGGAACGAAACTTTTATCTTCCTGTTCGGTATTGTAGACTTTCGTATCATCCATAATGAGTGATTCTCCATCAGCGCCACCTGCGATTGCGAGATTATAGATGAAAGGTTTGAGAACTGATCATACGGATCGGCGTTCCTGGATCATATCTATAGCATTTTCTTTCGAGAGATTGGTTCTGTTTCCGATATATGTCAGGATAATGTTGTCTTTTGGATTGAGAATATAGATTGCTCCATTGTGTACATTTTCATGATCGAGAGATTGAACGATGCCTTCGAGCGTGTTGCGTGTGAAGAGAGAAAGGTTTTTATCAATCGTTGTCTGTATATCAAGAGAATTTGCGAGGCATATTTTTTCTGGTATCTGTTGCACGAACATTTTCAGATTATTCTCTCTTCATTGGCAGTATGATGCGATTTCTTTTTGTATTCTTGTGGTGAGATGGGAAAATGTATTGATTCCGATTTTTCTCTCTGTTCGCGTCAGTTCTCCAGAAAAACTCTTTCCATAGAGTTTCTGACTCACTTTTTCTGCATAGTTTTTGCCATCGGTTCCGATGTTTGGACTATGAATTCGTGTGATGATTTCTACGATTTCGGTTTCTGTGAGCGTATCTGGATTTTCTCATCAGAAATAGACATCAATCGCGCTCTGGATTCCATAGAGTCCATTTCCCATATAGACGGAATCGAGGTATTTTCTGAGAATTTGCTCTTTGTTATACTTGAAGCCGAGAATAGTAGCAGAAAATGCTTCTCGGATTTTTTGCTGAATCGTTCGTTTTTCTCCTGGGAAATATATATTCTTGATATATTGTTCCGTGAGAGTTGATCCTCATCGTACAATCGTTCCAGCATTGTAGTTTTCTCTGATAGCTCCGATTTTTCCGATGATATCTATTCATGAATGTTCATAATATCTTCCATCTTCGATACTGATGATTCATCGCACCAGAGCATTATCGAGCGAGCCAGTATAGTGAGTACTATATCATCATGGAAGACTCATATCCGTGAGGATTTCTCCCTTTTTATCGAGGATTCGTATATTTCCGACATTTTTCAGATATTGCTCTGGAGCGAAATAAAAAAGAAGTCCCGTATAGGAAATATACACAAAAACAATGGCAAAAATGAGAGCAAGAAATTTCTTCATAGAATCGATTATTCGATGATTCAAAGTATATCGAGAAATAGAAGAACGGGAAATTTTTGTTTGACAATAAATATTTTTCTATATAATCGCCACACTTCTATCGCAGACAGTAGGTTCCTTTTGGATAAAAATAGCCTACCGAGATGGACGGTTCCGTAGATATAAGATATAAGATATAAGATATAAGATTTCCCAAAATCTCATCTCTCATCTCTCATCTCTCATCTCTCCTGATTCTCCGTTCGTGCGATAAGCGCGATTTTTTTTCGCTTTTCGTCAGAAGTTTATGAAATTCATAATTCATAATTCATAATTCATAATTCATAATTTTTCATTTATGGCCGTTTCTCGCGCTCGAAAAAGTGAACAACTTGCTGCTCTTGAGGCTCACCTCAAGGAGGCAAAATCAGTTGCATTCACATCAAATCAAAAGGTAACTGTTCTCGAAATTTCTTCTCTCAAGAAGGATCTTCGAGCTGTTGACGCTATCGTTCTTATTGCCAAGAAAACTCTTATTCGTATCGCATTCCAGAATGTCTACGGTGTTGCTCTCGATCTCGAGACTCTTCCTGGTCAAGTTGCTCTTATCATCGGTAAGGGTGATGCTATCGCTCCATTCGGAATCACGAATAAATATGCAACAGAGTGGAGAAAGGAGGAAAAGATGGTATTCGTTGCTGGCTATATCGAAGGTCGTCTTATGGACGCAACTGAGACAAAGAAGCTCGCAACACTTCCTTCTCGTGAAGTTCTTCTCGCGAAACTCCTTGGTTCTATGATGTCTCCACTTTCTGGTCTTGCTCGATTCTTCGATGCTGCTGGAAAGGATCTCACGACAAAGGGTCTCACAAAGGTGAGTGATCTCACTGCCTCTCTTCCTGCCAAGGAAGAAACTCCAGCTCCAGTTGCTGAAGCTCCAAAAGTTGAAGAAGTTGCTGTTGCTCCTGCTGAAGAAACTCCAGCTCCAGAAGTTGCTGCTGAAGAACCAAAAGCTGAATAATTTTCGTTTCACATCCTGTCCCGGTTTTTCGGGATAGGTGCGAGGTGAAAATCTCGGGTGGTTGAACATCTCGTTGTTCCCGCACCTTCCGTCATTCCCGCGAAGGCGGGAATCTAGGATTCATTTACTGGATTCCTGTATTCACAGGAATGACAGAAACAATCACATTATTTATTTTTTTATTTTTTCTATTATGGCTGACCTTTCAAAGAATGCTGAGAAAATCCTCGAACTCGTTGAGGCTCTCACAATCGTAGAACTCGCTGATCTCGTTTCCGCTATGGAAGAGAAGTTCGGAGTTTCTGCTGCTGCTCCTGTTGCTGTTGTTGCTGGTGGTGCTGCTGCCGCAGGTGGTGATGACGAAAAGACATCATTCGATGTTGTTATGACTTCTGCTGGTGCTCAGAAAATCGCTGTGATCAAGGTTATTCGCGAAATCACTGGTCTTGGTCTTGCTGAGGCAAAGGCTCTCGCTGACAACGGTGGTGAAATCAAGAAGGGTGTCAAGAAGGATGAGGCTGAGAAAATCAAGACTCAACTTTCTGAAGCTGGTGCTACAGTTGAGATCAAGTAATATTTTTCTCCAAGAGCACTTTGTGCGATTGGTGAAGAAAAATATTATCCTGAACAGAAGTGAAGGATCTCTCATTCTAAAAATCCCAATCAGAAATGGTTGGGATTTTTTGTATAGTCGAAATTCTATCTCTTGAATTTCAGGAACTTCATGAGTGCTTCGCGAGTTGCCATAATATCTCATTTTGCCGTATGCGCGCTATATCCGCTAATATGAAGCACTTCTGAGATTCCTCCAGGTTTCGAGAGACTGGTACTCTGGAACGGAAGTGTTATTTTGTTGTATCGAGCAATGGCATTTGCCTGATTCGCTATAGATTTTGTATCGATAATATCATTTCCGAGTTTCTCATAGAGGTTACTCTGTCGCGCATGATAGAACACACTTCCGAGAAATGCAATATCTGCAACGATAAATTGTCCGACCATGATTGGTTTTTTCTCATCACCAAAATAACTACTCAAAAATGCATCCCAATGGTCACAAAATTCTTCATAGGATTTTCCTGCTGCGATTCGGTCGAGGGTGAATCCATTGTATTCGAGCGATTTCGGATCGATGATAATATTCTCAGGCGGACACAAATCCATATAGAACTCTCCAATAATATCGAAAGTGTCATTCAATACTATTGCGCCAACTTCGATAACTCCATGTTCGAATGGATTGAGTCCTGTCATTTCCAGATCGAGTACGAGATATGTTCCAGTATGTGATTCTGCCATAGATAAAGAGAGATTGTGAATTGAAGAGAAAAATTTGCTTTTTTGGCAGGCATTACTAAGCTTCTTCAGGAAGAAATTGATAAGTTACTTTAACAGTTTTCATCGAGAAGTCAAAAATTTTCACTTTACAACTATGCCAAAACCTTTTGTCATCCATGATCCATACTTCGAAAAAGCAAAGAAACTCTGATATCGTGCAAGAAGTGCCTTCAAGCTTATCGAAATACAACAGAAATATAATCTCATAAAACCTGCGATGAATGTCCTCGATGTTGCGAGTGCACCAGGAAGTTTTCTCCAAGTAATCGCGAAAATCATCGGACAAAAAGGAAAAGTGGTAGGAATTGATATCCAAAAAATCGATCCCAATTTTGGATTTCCGAATATTCATCTGCTTCAGGAGAGTATATTTGAATTCGAAAAGATTCGCGTATATCTTGATTCTCTCGAAATTGGTCAGTTCGATCTCATCACTTCTGATATTGCTCCAGCAACTACTGGGATGACTGGTGTGGATCAATATCGTTCTATCGAGCTCAATCTGGCGATTCTCGAAGTGGCAAAAATTTTCCTGAAAAAATGATGAAGTCTTGTTTTGAAGGTCTTTGTAGGTGAGGATATTGAGGATCTCATGGCGCCACTCAAAGAAAACTTCAAGAAGGTTTCTCGATTCAAGCCGAAGGCATGCCGCGATCGAAGCTTCGAGGAATATTTCGTTTGTATCGGAAAAATAAACTAATATTGATAGAATTTCTCATGGAGTCAAGGAATTTTCTTTTATCATTTCTTGCCTTTTCCATGCAGAAGATTATCCTTCTAAAAATTTCTTAAACTTTGTCTATGGCACGTCGTGTTGTCCGAACGGATTCAGGAGAATCTTCAACCAAAAAAGGAGTAACAGAACGCGTACCAAATGTATTCATAAAATACATTTCTCAACTCTTCTGCATTTTCTGGAAAATCATCAAGTTTCTCTGGTATTGGTTCGAACGTGCTTTTCTCCTCGTATTTCTCCTGGGATTGACCGTTTGACTTGCATGGTGGACGAGTCAGAAGCCGTCACTTTATCGTGATTGGGAGGATATGGATGCAGTATTGCCGACAATTTCTTGGTCAGGGAATAGTGTAACCATCGAGAATATCCGCAATCACACCTGGAAAACAGATACAGAATTCACACCATGATATTATAATGATATCTTCAATCTCGATGAGATTGAAAAAGTGTATTATAGTATTACACCATTTTCTGATAAAGATGGGCCGGCACATACGATGCTCTCTTTCTCTTTTTCTGGAGGGAAAAATGTGGTCATCTCTGCTGAGCTTCGCAAGGAGCGTGGTGAGTCTTTCGATGCACTTAAAGGGATTCTGAATCAGTTCGAGATTCAGTATGTCATCGCGAGTGAGAATGATATCGTAAAATTACGAACGAACTATCGAAAGAATGAAGTCTATATGTATCCAATCAATACTCCAAAGGAAAAGGTACAAGCACTCTTCCGTTCTATGATTATTCGTGCCGATAAGCTCAATCGTGAGCCAGAGTTCTATAATACTCTCTGGAACAACTGTACTACCAGTGTGCTCATGCATGCGAACGCCCTTCGAAAAGATAAGCTCGAATGAGGAACATATACGCTTCTTCCAGCCCATTCTGATGAAGTACTCTATCAGGCAGGACTCATAGATACCCAGCTCTCTCTTCCTGATGCGAGAAATTATTATCGTGTCGATGAGCTGGCTCGGAGTGCAACGGGTGAAGTGGATTTCTCTGCGCTTATTCGCAAACCAATTCAGTAGTTTTCATCTGCAAATACAGATTTCCACTTGCCAAATTTCGAGTGGATTTTTTTGATATTTCTTCTATAATCAGCCAATCTTCTGATAACTTTTCATTTTTAATTGTTCATTATTCATCGCATATGATCCTCGCCAGTGAAATCCGCGCAAAATATCTTGAATTCTTCAAATCCAAGAATCACGCTATCATCCCATCTGCACCACTCGTGCCGGAGAATGATCCGTCTGTTCTCTTCAATACTGCTGGGATGCAACCACTCGTGCCATACCTTCTCGGTGAGAAACATCCGCTCGGAACTCGTCTTGCTGATGTACAGAAATGTGTCCGAACTGGGGATATCGACGATGTTGGGGATGATACACATCTCACATTCTTCGAAATGCTCGGGAACTGGTCGCTCGGTGATTATTTCAAGCGCGAATCTATCGCGATGAGTTGGGAATTCCTCACATCACCAGAATGGCTCGGGCTTGATCCTGAGATGATTTCTGTGACTGTTTTCGAGTGAGATACAAATGCTCCTCGCGATGAAGAATCAGCAGATATCTGGGAGTCTATCGGAATGCCTACAGATCGTATTGCGTATCTGCCTGCGGAGGATAACTGGTGGGCAGCAGGTCCAACTGGGCCATGTGGTCCAGATACGGAGATTTTCTACTGGATGGGAGAAGGGAAACCACCAGCAGGATCGAATAAGGGAACTGACTCGAAGATGTGGATGGAAATCTGGAACAATGTATTTATGCAGTACAATCGTGTCGATGCTGCGACTCTCGAGACACTTCCTGCACAGTGTGTCGATACTGGTATGGGTATAGAGCGTTGTACCGTGACACTCAATAAGATGAAGAGTGTCTATGAGACAGATCTCTTTGCTCCAGTGCTCGCGAAGATTCGAGAAATCGTTGAGTGGTGAGGTTTATTTGAATGAGCAATGCAGTCGAGTTGATTTGTAGGAGTACCTGGAAAATCTCGTTATAATGAACGAAGTGCTCGTATCATTGCTGACCATCTCCGCGCTGCGACTCATATGATTGCTGATGGTGTGGTACCAAAAAATATCGATCAAGGATATATCCTCCGTCGTCTCATCCGTCGCGCTATCCGTGAGGCGTACAAGATGGGATATGAACAAGCATTCACGGCTACTATTGCTGATATCTATATTGAGCAGTTTTCTGGTATTTATGAGAGCGTTCGCAACAATGCTGAGAAAATCCGAACAGAACTCTCACAGGAAGAAGGACGATTCTCAAAAACACTCAAGGATGGAGTTCGTGAATTCGAAAAGATTGTGAATGGATTCAAGATTGCATTCGAACGCAGTGGGCAGAAGGTGACTCAGATTTCTGGAGGGAAAGCATTCACGCTTTTTGATACCTATGGATTCCCACTCGAGATGACGATCGAGCTCGCTCGTGAACAAGAGCTTACAGTCGATATCGAAGGGTTCAACAAGGCATTCGAAGAGCATCAGGAGAAATCACGAACTGCTGCAGCCGGGAAGTTCAAGTGAGGCCTTGCGGATGATGGTACGGAGACGACAGAACTTCACTCAGCATGTCATCTCATGCTCGCTGGTCTTCGGAAAGTACTCGGAGCACATGTGCATCAGGCTGGATCGAATATCACCGCTGAACGTCTCCGATTCGACTTCACTCATCCAGAGAAGATGACTCCAGAACAAATAAAAGCGGTCGAGGACTATGTGAATGAGGCTATCAACTCTGGACTCACGGTCACGATGACGAATATGGACAAGAACGAAGCAAAAGCCTCTGGCGTCGAGTGAGCATTCTGGGAGAAATATCCAGATATCGTGAAGGTCTATTCTATGGTAGGAGCCAATGGTATCACATATTCTCGTGAGCTCTGTGGTGGGCCTCATGTCGAGAACTCAAAAGAAATGGGTCACTTCAAAATCCAAAAAGAAGAATCCAGTTCGAGTGGAGTGAGACGTATTAAAGCAGTGCTCGAGAAATAATCCTTAAAAACAAGGTTATGTGACTTCAATGATTGGAAATTCTACGAGAATCCGTAAAACAAAGTGGTATACGTCTTCATTGACCTAGTCATGCCTTTTGTGGTGATGAGGTAGTTGCTGTAAATAATATCACAAGGAATTGAGATATTATTATTCCTCAAGGTACTAAGTGTCTGATTCATGAAATCTTGGTTGAAAGTCAGGAAGGAAATGGGGTCTGATTTCTAAAAAGATTAATATTATCATGATACGAATGAGTATTTTCACCTCAGAAATTTAAAAAAACAAATGAATAATAATCTTCTTCTTCCTCATTCCCGCTGGCGCCACTATAAATCCTCTGGATGAGAGGATTATACATATGAAGTTCTCGGAATTGCGATTCACTCAGAAACTCAGGAAGAAATAGTGATTTATAAGACACTCTATGAATCCAAGTGAGAAAATGGGAAACTCCCATTTCCAAAAGGCACTATTTTCGTCCGTCCGCTCTCGATGTGGTTCGATATCGTCGAGTGGAACGGGCAGAAGATTCAGAGGTTTATAGAAATGTAATTGCAATTTCCAATTCTTCACTATAATTCCCTCATGCTCATCTCAAAACGTCTCATCACTTGGTCAGGATTTATCCGTTCTTCACTCGCATAACGGGTTGTTTTTTTAGACTTTTCTAGAATGCCCGTTTTCGGGTGTTTTTTTATTTGTCTAAAAATCTTAATCCATGGAAACTTTTTGACTCCTCCGTATTTGCTACCCGAACTTTTCTGAAGAGAAATTCCGAGAAACTATTCCAGAACTTCTCTCTACTCAGTATTCTCGTTCTGCACAATATTGTGATTCTCCATGAGTGACTCATTGTGTGAGTGCAGTTCGTTATCTCATCGAGAAATCAACATGATGGCAACTACCATATTATTATGTGTGAGATATGTGTCGGAAGATTCTCGAGAATCATAGTATCGATGCTCATCTGGTTCCCATCGAGGAAGGAAAAATAGGAGATCTCATATTCTTCCATAGAAAATCGGTAGCTCACAAAGCCTATATGATAACGCATGTTGGGATTCTTGTTGATGAAGATTCATTTTTTCATTCATCATGGAGCAAGGATGGGAGTATCGAGAAGATTCAATCCAGAATGCATACTGGAACTATTGCTACTTGCAGGCAATTATCGAGCCTGACTGATCCGAGGTCAAAAAAGCGTAAGACTTTATAAAAACTCCTTCCAAAAAAGGAGATTTTTCATATACTTCAGTCATTACTTCATAATAGTATATATGGCATATAACCCGTATCTCACGGAAGAAACTTTTTTCGTTGCCACGAAGGTTTGTTTGAAATATCAGGACAAAATCCTGGTTCTCGAAGAGGATAGACCGTGAAAAGCTCTCTGGATGGAACTTCCTGGGTGAAAAATCAGTAAAAATGATAGAGAACTCAATCCTTTCCAGTGTCTGAATCGTGAAGTTCGTGAAGAACTGGGTTTTGAGATAGATTTTGATGAAACTAATACGAAACTTTTTATGGCGTATAAGAACTATGAAGATGTCACTTTTTCTGATGTTCCTGTACCATTTGTGTTTCTTTGTTATATCTATGAATGTGATATGATGCCACAAATCACATTAAGTCATGAACATACATCATTTCGTTGGATCACAGAAAATGAAATAGGGAATATCCATCATTGGCGACAATGATTCGATAAAATAGTGAAGAAAGCCTTTTGAGAAAATATATAATTTATAACTTTTAACTTTTTATGACTTATCCAACCAGCTGGAATCTTGCTCGATATTTCTATACAGGACTTGACGATCCAAAACTCGCTACCGATATTGCTACTATCATGCCACGTACGGAGGAATTCGCTCGAAAATATGCGACGACTTTCGGCAAGTTCACGACTCCAGGTGAGATTCTTGGATTCTATGATGATTTTACTCGGCTCTCTCACGAGATGGCGACACCGAGTTATTACCTCTTCTACCGTTCGACGCTCGATACGCAAGACCTCGAAGTGACGAAGAAAATGGGAGAAGTGGACTATATCTACACCGAGGCTTCGAATCTCCTGCTCTTCATCGCACAAGGATGGAAAGTGATCGGATATGACCGTATCATGGAGTGGTCACGTGCGCCAGAACTCGCGAAATACAAGAACGATCTCATCTCGACGGCTGATGGTATCAAGTATATCCTCAGTGAGAAAGAAGAATATGTTCTGAATCTGAAGTCTCGTCCACTCGGTCTCGCAGGAACGCTTCATGATGAGCTCACGGGTTCGTATGAGTTCACGATGAATATCCACGGTGAAGAGAAAATAATGACCGAAGAAGAAGTTCGTTCGTATCGTCAGCATACTGACAGGAGTATACGAGAAGAAGCATATCATTCACTTCGTCGCGTGTACAATTCGAAACAAAACCAGATCGCGCTCGGGAATATCTATACTTCGATCGTGAAGGATTGGAGTAGTGAAATTCGTATGCGTAAATATAGTGACAATGTCATGGCACAGCGCAATCTCAGTGAAGAGATGGATGATGAAGTGGTAGATATGCTTCTCGCAGAAGTGGAGAAGGCATATCCGCTCTATGTCCGATTTCTGAAGGCGAAGGCGAAAATGCTCTGATTGGAAATTCAAAATTCAAAATGAAAGATTCAAAATAATGGAGTAGATTCTTCAGGGGCTCAGAATAATGGAAATCATAATCTTGAATCTTGAATTAATAATCTTGAATTATTTAGCGTCTGGGATGTCGGAGCTCCGCTCGGGACAACCGATAAGGATTTCTCATTCGAGGAAGCGTTCGATCTCCATCTTTCTGTCATGAAGGATTTCGATAATGATTTCTATGAATATTCGAAGAAAATGATCGAGGAAGAGCGTATCGATGCTTTCCCACGTGCGGGGAAACGCGGTGGTGCGTTTGCGAGTTATCGGAAATGAGATGAGAGTTTCGTGCTTCTGAACTTCACAGGGAAGCTTCGTGATGTTTCGACGATTTCCCATGAGCTCTGACATGCGATCCACGGTCACCTCTCTCAAGTCCAAGAAGCTCCAGTCTATGATTCACCACTTTCTCTTGCGGAGACGGCTTCAATCTTTTCTGAGATGCTTCTTGGTGAGAAGGTGAAGTCACTTGTTTCTGTAGAAGAATACAAGGAATATCTCAATGAGCGTCTCGGTGATATTTTTGCAACCATATTCCGTCAGGTGCAGTATGTCATCTTCGAACGCCGAGTACACAATCTCATCCATACAGGACAAGAGCTCACGTACAAGGAACTCAATAGTATGTGGAGAGAGTCCCAAGAGTCACTCTATGGAGGTATTGTGAAGCATGATGTTGCAGCAGAAGAGGAATCTGGATGGTCGATGATTCCACATATTTTTCACTCACCGTTCTATTGTTATGCGTATGCGTTCGGGAACTTGCTCACATTCGCGCTTTACAACAAGGTACATACCGAAAAATCTCTCTCTGTCGAGGATTACAAGGATATTCTCCGTGCGGGTGGTAGCGAGCGTCCACGTGATCTCCTCGGTCGCTATGGTATCGATATAGCTTCTCCTGAGTTCTATCAGGCGGGAATCGCGGAAGTGGAGAGAATGGTGGAGGAATTTGAACAGCTAATAGATAAAAACTAAAAGTTAATAATTCTTCTATGTATCACGCTTTTTTCTAGTTTTTCAGGCATCTCGATTTTACTTCTTTACCTATTTTCGTATGTCTGAAATTATCATCCTTGCATCCATCACACTCCTTGCTTCAATATCCCCTGGTCCGGATTTTATTGTCGTCATGAAAAATGCTCTGAAATCAAGAAAACTCGGCTATCTAACGGCGCTTGGAGTTGGGAGTGCGATATTTGTCCACGTTGCGTATTGTATCGCTGGCATCTGATTGGTCATCTCACAATCCATTATCCTATTTTCGATTATCAAAACTCTCGGGGCTATATATCTTCTCTATATTTCCTATCAGCTTTTTCGTTCAAAAAAAGAGAAAATAAAAGATATAGAAGTTACTAAAAATCAAAGCTGATTTCTCGCGTTTCGAGAAGGATTTCTCACGAATGTAATGAATCCAAAAGCAACGATATTTTTTCTTTCAGTATTTACTCAAGTTATCAATCCAAATACATTGATTATCACACAGTTTTTATATGGTGTTATGATGGCAAGTATAGTGTGAGGATGGTTTCTCGTATTGACTACTGTTGTGAATCTTTCTCCAATGAGGTCTCATATTTCATGAGTTCAGTACTATCTAAATAAAGTTATGTGAGCACTTTTAGCGTTTCTTGGTATTAAGATTCTTTTATCTTCAAGTAAGTAATGTTTATCTTTTCTCAATCTCCCTCCATAGAGGCTTCTTTAGAAGGCTTTAGAAATCCACTTGATATCTTGAATCGGTATTTTTCTTTGCTTGTTCATAGAAATAAACAAAAATATGCTTCCTATGTTCGTGCGATGAAAATGCAAGTATGGATTCTCATGTTGGCTTCATGACGAGTGAGTCAGGCAATAAATTATCAATATGCATGATTGCGTATTGTGGATGATCGAATTGATGGAGATATGGACTTGATAGATACAGATATTTTATGATATGCAGAAAAGCGTTTCCATATTTTGAATGCGCTTGCTCGTCCAGATTTTTCTCCAGAAACTCCTGAGGATACACTTCTCCAAGAAACATTACGTATTGCTCGTGAAAACGGAAAAGAAATGGAAATTAAACAATCAATACAGATGATTCTCGAATCAATGATATTTGACGCGAAACGCATAAAGAGATTCCGTGAAACAGGAAGATTGGAATTTCTCCCGCGTGAGGAATTGGAACAACATTTTTATAATCTTGATATAGTTGGAACGGGTATTGGGATGCTCGTGTATCTTGGTTCAAAAAATATTGCAGAAGACTTAAAAAAACTGCATAATATTGGGCGTGCTTGCAGGATAGAATACAATCTTAATGACTTTGTAGAGGATATTGAGCATGGAATTCTTAATATTTCTCATGAGGATGCAGAAAAATATAGGATTACAGAGTCAGATTTGGTTGCTGTTCGAGATGCTCCAATCGTACGTGATATTGATCCAAGAGATCCTGCAAAAGTATGGTATCAAGATATTTCAGAGTATCCAACGAGTATCATTGCATTTCTTCAAGATCAAGTAGAACAGTATGATAATCATATTAAAATATTTCTGCAAGAGGAGTATATGGATTTTCCGCTTATGACACGAGTTGTATTTCGACAATTTTATCTGAATCCTACAGGAAAAAATATTTGAAAATTCCGAATGTTACTGCCTTCATAATTCATCATGAAAACCCTCTCACGCAACCTCATCCCTGAAGATTTTTCTTACTATCGGACTGCTTCGAAGGTATTTCGTGATTACTATGAGAAATATACAGGACTAATTATCGGAACACTGGGGAAATATAATGGATTTTTTATCGCGTTTCATGTGTTGCCGTATTTCTGGAGCATTACTTCTGAGAAACACGATGAAGAAATCACCAGAGAAAAATTGCGGAGTGTCGGCATCCCTCATGGGATAGTTTTCTGGACACCGCACCGTCGCATCGAGAAGCCGAAGTGATGGTGGCGAGTGCCAACTTGGTTCACGAAATGGAACATCCATTCTTCTCGTTCCGCTTTTTCTATATTGGATCGTGCTGATTATTGGAATAAATGGTCATCGTCCGCTCGTGCTCATCGTCGTCATATGCTTGAGAATATCGGAAATGGAACCATCCGTATCGAGAAAAATGCTTCAATCCGAGATTTCCTCAGTCTCTATAGAAACACTAAAATCCATGATCCGAATAAAGGATTTGTCTCTCGAATGACAGAAAAACTATTTCAGGAAAATATCGAGAATTATCGGGTATATATCATCTCAGTGAATGGTCATCCACTTGCAGGTGCCGTCTTCATCGACGAATGAGTGACGAGCGAATATTGGGCATCGTTTTATCATGATGATTCTCGTCCATATCATCTCGGAATCGCTATGATGGATGCATGGTTCCTTGACTCGTATGAAAAATGAATAAAATACTGTGACCTCGACCACATGCGAGATCGTGGACAATCATTCAGCTATGCTGGATATACGAAATTCAAGGAATCTATCGCAGATTATGATGTTTATTTTCACGACATGTGGGTAAAAATCTTCTAGGATTTCTGAAAAACTACGAACTTCTTCGTTAGAAAAATTTATTTCTCAGTCACTTACAAATTAGCAAGCTCCTTTCGAAAAAATTTTTCTGCCTCGAATTTCTCGTTTTTGAGAAATCCTAAGTATCATCTAATATTCTAAATAACTTAAACATTTCCCTTATGAACTACTCACTTCTCTCCCGTTCCTACGATCTTCGCGGTATCTACGGAGTCGATATCGATGAAGATTTCTACTTTCGACTCGGATATGCTTTTGCCAAAGTAACTAGGAAAAATAGGATTGCTCTCGGATATGATGCACGACTGTCATCTCCTACTCTGAAGTCTGCATTCACTCGCGGAGCTTCTCTGGCTGGTGCGACCATCATCGACCTGGGGCTTGTATCATCCGATATGCTCTCATTCGCGACGTGTCACTATGATGATATCGAAGCGGGAGGGATGATCACGGCGAGTCATAATCCGAAGGACTACAATGGATTCAAATCACTCGCACATTCTGCAGAACCATACAACCTCAAGAAATACGGTCCAGCAATGGTGGAGATCATGGAGTCTCTCGATATTCCTGACGAGAATATCGTAGAAAATGTGGAATATCGCGATGTGAGCGATGATTGGGTGAATCATATCCAGAATTTTGTGGGGAATGATGTTGATTTTTCTGCACTCACGATTGTAGCTGATGGTTGAAATGGAAGCGCTGGAGCTTTTATGGAGAAACTTGCGGAGAAGTTCTGATTCAAGCTCGTTCCACTCTATCTCCAACCAGATGGGAACTTCCCGAATCATCATCCGAATCCGATGCTCGAGAAGAACCGTCAGGATGCGAAGGATGCACTCATAGAAAATCAGGCTGATGCGGCATTTATTTTCGATGGCGACGCAGATCGTATCATGATCCTCGATGATGTAGCGAACATGATAACCTCTGGAATCATGTCTTCCGTGATTGCTGAGGAGGTTGCGAAGAAATATCCAAAAGCAGGATTTATCGGGAATGCGACAATTTCTCATATCTTCCGTGATACGGTCGAGAGAATCGGCGGATTCTACGAACGTGAGATGGTCGGTCATGTCTATATTCGAGAACATATGATGAAGAATCCCGCAATTGTCTATGCTGGAGAACATTCTGCACACTATTTCTTCCGAGATAATTATTATATGGATTCAGGTATCATGGCAGGAATGGTATTCCTTGCGGCGATTGCTCGTCGTGGGAAGAAGATTTCCGAAGTCGTTCCCGAATACCAGAAATATGTGACACTCGAAGAGACGAATTTCGAAGTGAAGGATCCGAAGGGTTCTATCGCGATTCTCGCTGAGAAATACAAAAATGAAGATCACGATCTGTTCGACGGTATCACTGTTCGTTATGCTGATGGAAGTTGGTGGAACTTTCGCCCATCGTCCAATGAGCCACTTCTTCGTCTGAATATGGAAGCAAAAACACAAGAGAGATTCGATGTGCTCTATACGGAAATCATGGAACATATCAGAAAATTCGGAGAATCGAGTGAGAATTAGTTTCTTTTTGTCATTCTCGAAGAGAATCCCTCTCATGAAATTATGAAAGAGATCCTCCTTCGGAGGATGACAAAGTTTTGGTTGCTACATCCACTAAAATATGCTACAATGGTGGCATATTTTTCTTATGCAGACAAAAGACGACCTCATCCGTGAAAATTCCGAACTCCGTGCTCGTCTCGAACTCGCGGAGCAATGGATGCAGCGCGAAGTTCAGATTGCGATGCGTCATATCCAGAAAAAAGAAGTGCAATCTGTGACTCGCAAACATTTCTCGAATCTTCTCGAAGAAGAGGGAATCGATATTATTGCTCGACGTATTCACGATACTTTTGGTGATGGTCTTGCAAATGCTCCAGAATATACACTTGAGCGTCTCATCGATGCAGAAATATATTGGCAAACCCTTCAGAAATATCCGACTATGGATGGACTTCCGATCATTCTTGCGTATCAGAAAATACTTGACGCTTGGGTGGAAGAGAAACTGATTGCTACATGGAGGAAGAATAGAAAATGAAATACAAAAGGTGGAATGTTCATGTCTCCAATAGAAAGAGATATCCAGAATATTCTCACGAAAGATTATACGCTCTCTATCGGACGGCTCTATCAGATTCTCAAAATGGTTCGTGACAATGAAAAACTTCCTCTTTTTGTGGTAGAACTGGTAAATTTCTGGAAGAAAGAAATTCCAGAGATTTTTTCTATGCTTGTTTCTGATGTATTTTTCCTTCCATTTTCTGAGCTCATGGAACGGGAAATATTCACAAAAAAACGTCACGAGAAGAAAGTGACGTTTGGGGATGTGAAGAAGACGAGGGAAATATTTCTAGGAAGTTCTAAGACACGAGGTTTATTGCAATGAATTCTTATTTTTCAGAAGGAATAGTATTTTTATACTCACGAGGTTTGAGGAGATATGGATCACTACAGCTGTTATCGTCGATATTACAATGAATTACGGATTCTTCACCATTGTCGCGGTTCCGTATGGCGAAATCAAGCTTATGTCAACCTCACATTATCTTTATTGTTTCAGGGATTACTTCGGAATTTTGTGTTCCTGATATATGTTTTAGCATCTTTTCGACTCGTTCTTTTGTCCACTTTGCAGTAAGTTCTGAAATACGATCACTCATAGTCTGCTGCTTAGAATAACCAGTATATGCCAACGTACCTCAAAAAGCTAAGGAACAAGCAATTATTAATGCTGCCGTTCTTTTTCGTCTAGAAGTGTCTTTTTCATCATTTTCATTGGTAGATGTAAAATCCTCAGCATTCATAAGTATATAAATTTATAGAATAATTAGTTAAATAATATCATTATATTACATTTGTCAAATGATTTTTATAAATAAGCATATTTTTCCAGATTTTTCCCTATAATCACTCCATGATTATCCTCTGACTTGATCCATGAACTGCGACGGTGGGATTTGCTCTTCTCGAGAAAGAAGATCGGATTCTGCGTGTTATTGAGTATGGGGTGATCGAGACGAAGGCTGGACTTTCTCTCTCTGAGCGATTGGTGCAGATAGGGAATGACCTCAAGGAAGTCATCAATACATATCATCCCACGATTTGTGGCATCGAGAAGCTTTTCTTCCTTCGCAATGTGACGAATGGTATCGATGTGGCTCATGCTCGTGGCGTGATGCTCCATACGCTTGCAACTTCAGGGATTCCTATTGTGGAGTTCACACCACTGCAGGTGAAGCAGGGAATCGCAGGGAATGGGTTCGCGAAAAAACCACAGGTTCAGAAAGCGCTCCAAATGGTGCTCAAGCTCTCTGAAATCCCGAAACCTGATGATGCCGCGGATGCACTTGCTATCGCATATCTCACTTCACTCAAGGTGAGAGTATAAAATTCCCTTGCTTTCGGCTCTACATTCGATACAATTCAATGAAAAGTTAACCGTTCACTGCTCATGCCAATTCTCACGGCTCTCGCGATGACATTCCAGGTGACAGAGTTTGATATTTTGATTCTCTGAGGCATATTGTTTGCTATCATGATTTTGTATTATTTTGTGACATTGCATCGCATATTTGAAGCAGCATTTGGGGCAATCGTCGGTATGGGAATCTATATTCTTCTCATGGTGCTTCTTGTTGGGAATCCTCCGCTTGGGACGACAGGAACTCTTTTTCCATTCGGATTTTCTGTATTTCTGGTGAGTATCGCAGTCTATCTTGTTTTTATACTGGCAGTTCTTTTTCCACTTCATGGTGGATTGGTCGTGAGTGAACCGACGCAGCCAACACTCTATACACTTGTATATATGTTTGTTTCCGCCTATTTGCTTTTTACAGCTGGTGCGATTTGTATTTATTTTATCGAACAGGCATATATATTTCGCGTATCGACGATTTTCACATGGATTCGTGATACACAATATTATGTCGAGACGGTGCGAAATTCCTGGTTCTACAGTTATGTCATGGCACATCAAAATACGATTATTCCTCTGGGGGTTGTATTGATGCTCTATAAGCTTCTTCTCTCGAATCTCGTGAATGCAGCGTTGCTTTCTATCTGGTACAACCTCTCCCATGTTGGATTCTATCGCTCAAAAGACGATGCGCACTATCGAGTAGAATTCCATGAAGTTGGATGATCAGCACATGCAGCAGAATCAGATGATCATGGTGCGGGTCATGATGATCATGGACAGAGTGGATGACACGATGACCATGGTGGACACCATTAGGTTCCTGATACATTTATCCCGAAATTTCAATATAAAATCTATGGCATCTGATAATCGATTCGAAGAAAAAATCCTCTACAAGACCCATCAACACTGGATTGTTGCGGTTTCTCATTCTCTGAAAATACTCCTTATTGGAGTTCTTCCACTGACACTTTTGACGTATGTTCTCGTGGATTATTCCATGGTATATACTTTGGTATGATTTTTCATACTTGCAGGAATTCTTCTTGGATATGAACATTATCTTTGGCATCATTCCTGGCTTCTTATTGGAAATCAGAAAATAACACTTTCTGTACGAAATAAACTTTTTTCTCAATATGCGATGAATATCCGCTATCGCAATATTCGCGATTCTGCTGTGAGTAAGAATAGTTTTCTCGGTTTTTTCTTGAAATACGGAACTCTTTTTGTTCGTTCATCGACGAATGAAGGGGACTTTCAGGCGCATTTCGTACCAAAAGTTGGAAAGGTATATGCTCTCGTGAATGCACTTTCTCGCTATAGTGATGATGAACGTGCGGAGATCGATACGATCGAGAAGCTTCATAACTATCATACTCGGAAGGAATTCTCTGGAACTATAGCTCAGAAATCTCTTCTCGAAGAAAATATCGAAATTCTGAAGGATATTCCTGGAATTACGGAAGTGATAGAGTTGGATGCTACAACTCGTGAGTATATCCAATGACATGAAGAGATTCGGAATCACGGTGTTCATGAGGTTCTTCGAAGGAATCGTGTACTTTGTTTCGTTCATGATAGTGAATTTCGTAGCGCTTCTGCTGACATCACTGCAAAAACGAATTCTGGAGAAGTATACTTTCCTGGAGTTCCATTTCCAGAAGTACATGGAAAAGATGTAATTTCTGCTTCTCCGGGAAGCCAGGTTCATACGTATTTGCGAAACTATTTTCCCTATGCGACTGATACAGATGCGACAGTACTGGTTGGATGGAATGAATAAGGTTTTTCTTTTTCTTCTTCCTCTATTGATATTGGCTTCTTGTAGTGAATATCGAGATTATTATAGAGGAGAACATACACAATACACTACAGGAGATTATATTTCTGCGTCAGGTTCGGATCCAGAGATGTATGTTCTTCCAGATGTGAAAGTGAAAGATGCACTTGTTTCTCAGTTTGATTCGGCGAAATCCCGCATCTGGGTAGAAATATATACATGGACAGAACGAGATACTGTGGATGCGCTGATTCGTGCTCATAATCGGTGAGTCGATACTCGCGTGGTTCTCGAAGGAAATGTCTATGGAACGCCTCGCATCAATAATGATACTTTCGAAAAACTCGAATGAGCAGGAATCTTGGTGACTTATGCGGACAATGATCGATACAACTTCACTCATGCGAAATTCTGGATCGTTGATGATATGTATTGTGTCAGTACGGGGAATCTGACGTATAGCTCTTTCCAGAAAAATCGTGATATTATCGTGTGTGATACTCAGAGAGAAGTTCTTTCTATTTTGGAGAATACTTATACTGCTGATCAGAAAAGAATTCAGCCAGTTTTTTCTGGAGCAATTCCTGCGAATATTGCGATGAGTCCGATCAATATGCGTTCTGGAATTGAGCAATTTATTCAAGATGCACAGAAAACTCTTTTCGTATATGTACAATCAGTCACTGATGATGCGATGCTCGAGCTCCTAGAACAGAAATCCACATCGTGAGTAGACGTGCGTCTGTGTGTAGCTGACAATGATTCTCTGTGAAGTCTTTCTGGATACACTTTCCCTATTTCAAGAGTGAAGAAGCCATATCTGCATGCGAAAGCAATTCTCAGAGATGGAAAATATCTTATGATTGGAAGTATCAATCTCACTCAAAATGCTCTCGACCATAATCGCGAAGTTTCTCTTTTTTACCAAAATGTACCAAAAATATACAATAGTGCTGAGGCGGTATTTTTCAATGATTGTTTTCCTCAGAAATTTGCAAAATAAACGGTTATATGGTAGATTAGTTTCATGAATCGCATCCTCTATTACATTCTTCTTGTTATTTTTTCGACACTTGGAGCATCTTTTATGGTTTTTTCGTCCATGAATTTTGCTGACCCAGATACAATGGTAGTCGAGAGTACGAAAGAAAATTATTGGTATAAAGTAGTTCTTTCGGATTCAAACTCTATTGTGAAATATATTCCTATTGCAGGAACTGGTCAAAATGTAACACCAGATACCGTTCTTTTTGGTGATATTTGACGCCTATCCTCATTTCTCTATTTATTTGAGACTGGTTCTACAGTTCCGCCACTTTCATTTAGTGGAAAAAAGAACATTATTCTCTCCAATGTGCAGGGAATTATTTCATTTTATGATTTGTTCTCAAAATACACGATTTCTTCACAGGAGAATGACTTCCGATTGGAGCAAATTACCAATGGAAGTTTCTATATTGGGAGATCAGAAAATGGAAAACTCGTCATCTATTCTATCGATGGAGTTGCTCGTCTGGTATTTCTCGACAAAGGTGTAGAGATGACTAATATGATTCTTTTTCCTGGTTCATATATTCGATTCGATCCTTCGAAGAATGCATCGTTGAAATGAGCCGATCTTTTCCGTATTATTACAACCCTTGCCAAGAAAGATAGTTGATCCGAAGAAAATTTTGACAACGATGAGAGCTTTGAATTTATGGATCCAAGAGCTGATACTATGGATGGTTCTGATATCTTTTTTAATTCACGACTTCCATTCAAGACTATTAAACTCTTTCGAGTTCTCTCAGCACGATTTCATAATCAAGTCGCATGAATTAACCTCGCAAATTCATATGATGCCAGTATCGCGAATCAACAAACAGCAGAATTTTCTTCTTGGCTCATGAATCCAAGCAAAAAAAATCATCTCATGTTCTTGGAGCTACGATGACTTCTATCCAAAGTGGTGAAGTCAAACGGAAATACAGATGAGCTCGTTGCACGTATAGCCAAACTCTATGAAATAGCAAAATCGCTCGATACAGAGACATCTTCTGCAGGGAAAATTATCGAACAATTTCTGCTCGATGGGCATTTTGCTCTCTATGGCGATATGGATAACGTAGGTGCCTCTTATCAGGATACATACGAGAAAATCGCAAGAATGATCGGAATCGAGCCAACCGAATGAAAGTCAAAGCTCCTTCAAAACTTAGCAGATATCTATTCTGGGAATCTCTTTCTTCAATCCAGCAAGGTGACGAGTTTTCGTATCAATACCTACAATCCAACAGCTGAAGCATTGTATGCGACACTCAATGAAACAACTATTGAACAGAAAGATTTCTTCGATATTGCTATCTATGTATATAATATTCTCGATAAAGTACACGATAAATGAATACTTCCCGCTGAATTTCTCGAAAATGAGTCAACCTATAAATATCTAACAATATTCTTTCGTGCCGGTGAGAAATATATGAACTCTATCGATGATCAAAATAAGAAAATCGATACTATTGTTAGTTTTTCTTCTCAATTCTACGCAAAGATACTATCTATTGTCGTTGCTTCATTGTATGATGATCTTATGTATGAGAATGAAGGTGTATTGTATTTGCGAGATAATCTTGTAAGAGGATCTGATATTTCCATGGATAAGACGAGAATCTGATTTATATCCAATCTTGAGTCCAACGTTTCTCGTATTACAGAAATGGTTGATACTGCATATACTCAGGCTCATTTGAAATCAAATTCTGATACTTATATTAGGATCCAGAAAGCAACACTTAGATTAAAAGCACTGAAGGATATTTTAGATCCATCGAATAGTAAAATGAATTATAAGATGTATCTGAGTACCCCTTATATAAGTGAAAAAGAATTCAATGATGCTAATCTCGAGGTGATTCTTCCAAAAGTAAGTGCAGATATGCAAAGTATTGAACGAATTGGAATACAACAGAAAATAGATATTGTACCACTTTCTCCCTCAGAGAGTTCTATCGGAGAAAAATTTCCAGTTATAAATTCTATTTTCCCTGATGCTGATGTTTCTGCTTTTGTACTGGAGTGATGAAATCTCAGAACAAATAAAGCCAAAGGATATATTCGACGAATAGACGATAGTATTGTAGAGTGATATTGGACACTTCTCATTTCTAGTACGAATCAGATTTCCCAAGTATTTCTACAATATGGTGGACGAAATATCGAAGTAAAATTTCCAACGAATTCTATAGATGTTGCAACATTTCTTGATTTCCAAAAAAGCAATCTTCCGAAATATCTTGATATTATTGAGGCGAATTCTGACATTCCAGGGAATGCTCGAATACTTCTTGCATTCCAGAGAATTGATATTGGAGAAACATCGTTTAGCCTAGAATAATTCTCTCATATTAGTTCTTTGTATGTCCGTGATTCCATTCACGGATTTTTTTCTGGTCTCAAGATAAAAGTACCTCTGGAACTTTTAGTCACTCAAACTCTGCAGGTCGAGAATAGTGTGGATATTCTTTCTTTCAGCCAAGCTCTACAGAAAAAGATTCTTCCATAAGGGAATCCTCACTGATAACTCCAGGAATAAGACGCACAACACTATCTATCCAAACAAGACTCGCGAGTTCACCACTGGATAATACATATTCACCGATAGAAATCTCCGTGATATCAAAGAGTTCAAATATTCGCTCATCAATCCCTTCATAGTGTCAGCAGATGATACAGTATTGACCATCAACTTTTCCATATTTCTCAGCTGATTCTTGTGTATGGAGATTTCCACGAGGAGAAAAATAGATAATGTCCATTTTTCCATACTTTTCTTGGATTTCTCGAAGAGCGTTCACGAGAGGTTCTATAGTAATAATAGTACCAGCTCATCCGCCATAAGGATGATCGTCGACACGTCGTGTATTTCGTACTGTCCAATCTGTGAGATTATGCACAAAATAATGAAAGAGCCCCTTGTCTT